>CAZHOY010000009.1:0-15702 GCA_964534695.1 uncultured Actinomycetota bacterium
CTTTTGATTTTTATCCTGTTACCGATGGCCTTAAAGACTGTTGAACTGTTTGATATTATATAGGACATACCGTAAATTTAATTAAGGAATTTATTTTAATTTAAATGGACAGTAAAAAAATAATTGAGATAAAAGAACTGCATTACAGATATCCCGTAAGCAGGAGGCTGGGCGGGGATGTAATCAGCTACAAGGAAGCTTTAAGGAGAATAAGCTTTTCGGTAAGTGAGGGAGAGAAGATATCGGTAATAGGACCCAATGGTGCCGGAAAATCAACTTTGATGTTGAATGTGGCCGGTCTCTTGGAAGAAAAATACCGGAAGGGTGAGATATTTATAGCCGGCAAAAAATTAGACGGTAAAAATATTTATGATATCCGTGAAAAGATAGGATTTGTATTCCAGGACCCCAATGACCAGTTATTTTCAGTAAAGGTTTTTGATGACGTGGCTTTTGGCCTTATAAATTATCTGGCCAAAAAAAAAGACAGGCGAGCCGGGGACAGAAAGTATCTGGAGGGGATTGTAAGAGACAGCTTAAAAAAAGTAAATCTGGGGAAGATAGAAAATGAAATTTCTCATTTTTTAAGTTTTGGAGAAAAAAAGCTTGTATCCCTGGCCACGGTATTATCCTACAGTCCCGAAATACTCATTCTGGATGAGCCCACGGGCAATCTGGACCCCAGAAACAGGTCCAATTTTATAAAGCTGATCGGGAACATGAAAAAGACCGTGCTTATTGCTACTCATGATCTTGATATGGCTTATGATTTCTCGGATAGATGCATAGTGTTGAACCAGGGGAAGATTGTATCTGACGGGGATCCAAAAAAGATTTTATATGACCGGGATTTTTTAACCGACAATGGCCTGGACTTGCCTTTGATGTTAAGAAGAACCAGGGACCCGTAGCAATTTGATTTTTAGAAATGATTATTTAAAATACCCGTCTTAAGACCTGCTTTACATGTCTTCTGTAAAATAATAATATTAAAATCCATAAGTATTTATTTTATATTATTAAGAAGGAAAATATTATGCTTTCAGTAAAAGAGGCCCAGGATAAGATCTTAAGCTGTAAGATAAAGGTAAAAACTGTAAAAGTTCCCATTCTTGATGCCCTGGGCCTTAAACTGACGGAGGATATAATCTCGTGCGATGATATACCTGCCTGTGATAATTCTGCCATGGACGGATATGCAGTGAGGGTAGAAGACCTAAAAGGAGCAAGCAGGAACCATCCTGTAACGCTGAAATTGCTGGCCGGGGATATACCTGCAGGCAAGGTACCCAGGATAAAAATAAATCCGGGCTGCTGTATTTCCATCATGACCGGTGCTCCTGTTCCCGAAAAATGCAGCGCAGTAGTAATGAAGGAAGATACGGAAAACCGGAGAGATAGTATTTTTGTTTTTAAACAATGTGGTAAAGGCGAGAATATAAGGTACAGGGGAGAGGATATTAAAAAGGGAGACGCGGTTATAAGGAAAGGAAGCAGGATTTATCCTGCGGACATAGGGGTTATGGCATCACTGGGCAGGAGCAAAGTACCGGTCAACCGTCCGCCTGTGGTAGGAGTAGTAACTACAGGAGATGAGCTGCTGGAAATCAACCGGAAACTGGAAGCAGGCAAGGCAAGAGACAGCAACAGCTACTCTCTATGTGCCCAGTTAAAAGAAATAGGTATAAAATACATCAGATACGGAATAGCAGCGGATGATAAAAAATTTCTGGAGGAAAAAATACTGGAGGCTCTTCCGAACTGTGATATTCTGCTTATAAGCGGTGGAGTTTCGGCAGGTGATTATGATTTTGTAAAAGAAGTTCTAGAGGGAATCGGAGCGGAGACCGTATTCTGGAGGGTAAACCAGAAACCGGGAAAACCGCTTGTTTTTTTGACCTATAAGGATAAATTTATATTCGGACTGCCGGGAAATCCGGTGTCGGTTATGGTCTGTTTTGAAATGTATGTAAGGCCCTTAATTATGAAGATGATGGGAAGAGAGAAATTATTCGGGCCTTCGGTTATAGCCAGGGCTTCTCATGATTTTAAAAAAAACAGGGGAAGGACCGACTTTGCAAGAGTAACCCTCCATAAGAAGGGCAGTAAGTACTTCTTCCGGTCCACCGGCATGCAGGGTTCGGGAATATTGACTTCCATGGCAAAGGCTGACGGTATCGCTGTTTTCCCGGAAGATACCGGACCCATTAATAAAAACAGCATGGTTGAAGTTTTTTTACTAAAAGAATAAACGGATTAAAAAATGCTGGATAATATTCGGGATAAAAATTAAAATATTATTAATTTTAAATAAGTAAACCATAAAGGAAAAAATAAAATATTGTCTCCGACTTAAATCTTCTAAGGCTTATAAGCTATGAAATTTAAGCGGTAGGGTTAATCGGGAAACGGATTGGCCTCCCATGTTTGGAAAGGAGACCGAGTCTGGATTATTTTATTAAGCCGGCAAGAGCTCCTTGCTGGCTTTTTAATTAATACGCTTGATCAGCCTGATATAGGTTTTGTTAAACCACAGCAGCTTAAATGGAGAAGGGCTGTATTTCAAATATGGTGAAAAAGAATAGAAGATAATTAAGAATAGAGAGGAAAGAGTTTAAGATGAGAAATTCAAGATTACTAAAGACAGGTTTAATTTTTACCATATCCATATTTCTGATTATCGCTTCCGTTTTTACATTTTCCTGCAAGACAAAAAATACTGAAATAATTCTGGCAACTACCACCAGCACATATGACAGCGGCCTGCTGGATGAGCTGATTCCTGCTTTTGAGGAAGAAACCGGTTATAAAGTAAAACCTATAGCGGTAGGAACCGGGGAAGCCATTGCTATGGGGGAAAGAGGAGAAGCAGATGTGATACTGGTGCATTCCAGAGCGGCAGAAGATAAGTTTGTCCAGGAAGGTTACGGAACAGACAGAAGAGATGTAATGCATAATGACTTTGTAATAATAGGTCCGGAAGATGATCCGGCCGGTATTGCCGGTCTTACGGCAGCAGGGGCTTACACGGCCATATCCGAAAGTGAAGCTTTATTTGTTTCAAGAGGAGATAATTCCGGCACCAATAAAAAGGAAATGATAATATGGGGAGAAGCAGGAATTACTCCTGAAGGTGAATGGTATGTGGAGAGTGGACAGGGAATGGGGACAACTTTACTGATTGCCAATGAAAAGCAGGCTTATACCATGACTGACAGGGGGACATACCTGTCCCAGCAGGCAAGTTTGGACCTGATTGTCCTGGTGGAGGGTGATGAGATATTGTTTAATCCTTATGGGGTGATTCCCGTAAATCCGGAGAAACATAAGGATATTAATATAAATTATGAGGGAGCCGTAGCTTTTGCCGGGTTTATAACCGGAGAGAAAGGACAGGCTATCATCAAGGAATTTGGTGTGGAAGAGTACGGCCAGCCTCTTTTTTATCCTGATGTGATTAAGTAATTATGGATATTATCTGGCAGGGAATAAAACAGGCAGCAATTTTAATCTTTACCGGAGACAGAGAAATATATGAGATTCTGTTTCTAACCCTGAAAGTTTCCGGGAGTGCGGTGCTTTTCTCCATGCTCCTGGGGATACCACTGGGAGTTCTGGTAGGATTAAATAAATTTCCTTTGAAGAGATTTGTAACTGCAATAATAAATACCGGAATGGGGCTTCCGCCAGTAGCGGCAGGACTTATAGTTACATTGTTTGTCTGGAGAAGCGGGCTGCTGGGATTTCTGGAGTTAATGTATACTCCTAGTGCTATGGTTATAGCCCAGGTACTTATTGCCTCACCAATAATTGCAGGTATAACTCTGGCAGCCGTTCAGCAGATTGACCCCAAGCTCAGGCAGCAGGCTTTATCGCTGGGAGCCAATAGGTTTCAGGTTTTCTGGATACTGATAAGAGAAGCCAGGCTGCCTGCCCTGGCAGCAATTATGGCCGGTTTCGGAGGAGTAATATCAGAAGTAGGAGCGGTGACCATGGTAGGCGGGAATATTAAAGGGGAGACCAGAGTTCTTACCACTGCTACGGTTCAGATGGTCAGAATGGGTAAATTCGCCATAGCCATTGCCCTGGTAATAATACTGCTGGTCCTTGCATTCGGAGTAAATTTTCTGCTTACTTTGATACAGCAGAAGGAAGAGGTGGGATGGTTAAGAAGATTCTAAAAATAGTGGATTTGAAAAAAAGATATGACAGTAAATTCAATCTGGACATCGATAATCTTTATACCGAAAGGGGCAGGATTCTGATCATAATCGGGTCCAATGGTTCCGGTAAATCTACGTTAATAAGGCTTATCAATCTTCTGGAAAAACCGGACGGTGGAAAAATATATTTTAACGGCAGTGAAATAACCGCTGCGGGAATTAATTCTACAGAGATAAGAAAAAAAATGGCAGTAGTTTTTCAGGAACCGCTTCTATTTAATTCATCTGTTTACAGTAATATAATAATGGGACTGAAGATAAGAAAGATAAAACTGTCTGAAGTAAAGGACAGGATTGATTATTATATAGGTAAATTAAAAATAAGGGACCTGCTGAACAGAAGCACCAAAAATCTTTCCGGTGGCGAAAAGCAGAGAGTATCCCTTGCCAGGGCGCTGGTTCTTGACCCCGAGCTCCTGCTTCTGGATGAACCCCTGGCAAATATTGACCAGAGTTCACGGGAAAGTTTGCGTTCGGATTTATTTAAGGTATTAAGAAATTACGGCAAATCGGTAGTTTATGTTACCCATGACCGTAATGAAGCTATGATACTGGCAGATGATATTGCAGTAATGGATAGAGGGAAGGTACTGCAGTTTGCAGGGAAGGAAGAGATATTCAGAAAACCAAAAAACGAGTTTATAGCCAGGTTTGTAGGAGTAGAGACGCTGGTGAACGGAACTGTTCTTGAAAAAGAAGGCAATGTATGCAGGGTTGGGGTAAGTACAGCAAATGGAAGCATTGAAATATATGTGGTGAGCCGGGAAAGAAAGAATACCAGGGTTACTCTGGCTATACGGCCGGAAGATGTAATTTTATACCGCAGCGGAGTTTCGCCCCGCCAGTCTTCCGCTATGAACCTGTTCAGGGGGAAAATAACCGAAATAAGGGATATTGGAATATTTAAGAAAATAGAAATAGATTGTGGTTTTTCCCTGAACTCTTTTGTCACCCAGAATTCGGTAAGCAGATTAAAACTGATAGAGGGCAGGGACATTAATGCGGCGGTGAAGGCCAGCTCTATACATATGTTTAAGAGATAAGGCAAAAAGAAAATGCCTGCTTGATAAAATAAAGGGACCAGAAACAGGATTATAATGGAACAGTTAATAGATGGACATAATAGAAAGATTGATTACCTTAGATTATCGGTTACTGACAGGTGTAATTTAAGATGCGTATACTGCATGCCTGAAAGAGGAATTAAACTGCTGAGCAGAAGAGAGCTTTTAACCTTTGAAGAAATATTAAAAGTGGTAAGAATATTATCTGAGCTTGGAATAAATAAAGTGAGGCTTACTGGCGGTGAACCGCTTCTCAGGGATGATATACTGAAGTTGATTGGTTACTTAAAAAATGTTCCGGGGATTGAGGAACTGGCTATTACTACCAACGGGATATTGCTGGATAAGTTCCTAAAAAAACTTTGCAGGGCTGGCATTAGGAGGATCAATATAAGTTTGGATAGCCTGGATCCTAAAAAATACAGGGAGATTACCAGGGGAGGTGATTCTGCAAAAGTGCTGAATGCCATAGAAACTTCTATAGGAATGGGACTGGAAAATATAAAAATTAATACGGTACTCACCGGTTTCTTTGACAGGAAAGACTCTATGGATTTTATCAAGTTCGCTATGGAAAAGCCGGTTAGTGTCAGATTCATAGAAATGATGCCTGTATTAGGTCTGGATACGGTAGAATGCGGCAGCAGCCGGTATGGTACTGCCGGCAGGTCAAAAATGAATGTAGAGAATATTCTAAAAATTATGGGTGAATTTGGAAAGGTCAGCAAGCTGAAAGAGCCTATGGGGTATGGCCCGGCATTTTATTATAAAATTGAAGGAAGCAGGGGTCAAATTGGATTTATTATGAACAAAAAAGAGTCCTGTTACCATTGCAACAGAATAAGGCTTACTTCTAAAGGGACCATAAAGTCCTGTTTGTTTTCCGATACGGAGCTTAATGTAAAAAAAGAGTTGAGAAATGGCTCCGGCAGTGAAAAAATAAAGGATATGATTAAAAGATTTGTAAAAGAAAAGCCGGAAAACAGGGATTCTAATCAAAATTTCAGGGAAGGCAAAGGCCTGAAAATCCTTAGTCCCATGAGTAAAATTGGAGGATGAGGTGAAGATGGAAAATCATGATAGTTTTAGCCATGTAGATAAGCAGGGAAGGGCCAAAATGGTTGATGTGACCGGTAAAAAGGTGACTTTACGAACTGCCAGAGCCAGAGGATATATTATACTTAATAAGAAAATTATCAGCAGAATAAAGGATAATCAGTTAGAGAAAGGTGATGTTTTTGCTGTGGCAAAAATTGCAGGAATAAATGCGGCAAAAAGAAACTGGGAACTGATTCCGCTCTGCCACCAGGTAAAACTTACAAATGTAGGGTTAAGCTTCAACATACTGGAAAAAGAAAATAAAATAGAGGTAATTGCAGATATAAAAGGCTATGATGTCACCGGGGTAGAAATGGAAGCCCTTATGGCGGTAGGCATCAGCCTGCTCACCATATATGATATGTGTAAGGCAATATCAAAAAAAATCAAAATAGGGGGTATAGAGATTGTCAAAAAGACCGGTGGAAAAGTAGATTATATAAAAACTCCCGGGGATATTGAATAAAATTTTTAAAGTTTTCTTGTTTTGATTTGAGGAGGCAATATTATAAAAAGCAGGGAAAAAATAATTTCTATAAATATAAGCAGGAAAAAGGGCGGAAAGAAAAAATCTGTTAATGGGGTCTTGGTAAATAAATATGGGATTAAAGGAGATGGACACAGCGGAAACTGGAACCGCCAGATAAGCCTTCTTTCATATGAGAGTATAAAAAATATTAAAAACAAGGGTATAAATGCGAAACCCGGAGACTTTGCTGAAAATATAACCACTCTTGGCATAAATTTAAAAAAACTTCGAATTGGTGATATTTTGACATTGGGCAGTGAAGATAAAGTGAAGCTTGAAGTAACACAGATCGGAAAGAAGTGCCCTAGTCCCTGCAGCATTTATTATTTAATGGGTTCCTGTATTATGCCTGATGAAGGAGTGTTCTGCAGGGTTATAAAACCGGGAAAAATAAAAGTGGGAGATGAAATTAATCATTCATTTTACAGAAAAATTTAAATAAAATAATGTTTACCCGGGGTGATATTATGGATAAGCCATTAAAAGTAGCAGTAATTACGGTTAGCGACAGAGGCTACCGTGGAGAGCGGGAGGACAGGAGCGGTAAATATATACTGCAGTACTTTAAAGAAAGAGGATGGCAGATTGCCGGTTACGAAGTGGTCCCTGACGAGAAGGACAAAATTAAAGAAAAACTTATGGATATATCCGATAAAGAAAAGGCAAGCCTGATCATAACCACAGGGGGCACCGGATTTTCACCCAGGGATGTGACCCCTGAAGCAACTGATGAGGTTATTGAAAGAAAGGTCCCCGGATTTGGCGAGATAATAAGAATTGAGGGGCAGAAAAAAACTCCTCGTGCTATTCTTTCCAGGGGAGTGAGCGGGATAAGAAAGAGAACCTTAATAATAAATCTTCCCGGCAGCATAAAGGGAGTAAAGGATAGTCTGGAATTAATATACCGCCCTTTACCCCATGGCATTGATATACTGGTCGGAAAAGATACAGAATGCGGAGAGGAATAATATTTATCAATAGCTTCGGTTATCACTTCTATTGGTGTGTACTGGTCATTATTTTTAATCACAATGCCCACCAATTTGCATTTGGGATTTAAATAATTGGAATAATTAAAATAGTTAGATCTGTAATAGTTAATGTTGATAATTAAGCTGTCTTTTTATTTATTGGCATTTAATGTAAAATCTTAAACAATTCGATTCTGTTAATCTTAAATAAGAGGATCATTATGTTGTTGGCCATAGATATAGGAAATACACAGACGGTGGTGGGACTATTCAGGAATGATGAAATACTGGCTTCCTGGAGGATGGTTACTCCCAAATACGAAACCTCGGATGAGATTGCAGCTGCAGTTTTCAGTTTCTTAAAAAATTCAGGATTCAATCCTGGGGATGTCAGTAAAGTGGCAGTTTCCTGTGTCGTCCCCAGAATAATCGATGAAATTGTAAAAATGAGCCGCAGGTATTTTGGCAAAGCTCCCTTTATAGTAACCAGTGATGTGAAATCAGATCTTATAATCAAATATGATTATCCGCGGGAAATAGGGGCAGACAGGATAGCAAATTCGGTAGCAGCCATGGAAATCTATGGCTGCCCTGCGATAGTAGTAGATTTTGGGACAGCTACTACATTTGATATATTATCTTCAAAAGGAGAATATATCGGTGGAGTAATTGCTCCCGGCATAGAAATTTCATCAGAAGCGCTTTTTAACTATGCAGCCAGACTGTCAAAAGTGGATTTGAACTGGACAGATTCGGTAATTGGAAAAAATACCAATAATGGTGTGCGTTCCGGGGTACTGTATGGTTTTTTAGGGCAGGTTGATTTTATTGTCGACAGAATAATAAAAGAGCAAAAGCGGAAGGATAGGGGATTCAATCCCAAAATAATTGCAACCGGAGGTCTGGCATTTCTTATGGCGGGCAAGAGTAAATGGATTAAAATCCATGATCCGGAGCTGACCCTAAAAGGGTTGAGAATATTATTTGAAAAAAATAAGTAGCGTGTTTTCGTGGAAGCGTGAAAAAAATTGAATTATCAAATCTTATAAATGAGCTTGCCGCTCTGGCTTTTAGATTCCTTCAGGATTATAAATCCCGTAACTTTTTAAAAGAGATTATTAAACCGGAACCGGAACCGGATAATAATATGTTATCGTTTCCCCTGGAACTGTTTGGTGAATTCTTGACGGACGGCAATACCGTTATGGGTAGTGATGCCAGCAGCCGCTCTTTTAAAATTGGTAATGTAAATATAGGGAGTCCTTTAATTTCTGCTCCTCTGGCAGGAATCAGTGATAATACTTATAGAATATTTGCCAGGTTTTTTGGATCGGCACTTACCTACAGTGAAATGATTACCAGCCACGGTATCTGTAGCGGTCATAAAAAAAGTCTGTCTCTGGCCAATATTACCGATTATGAAAGACCATGCGCCGTACAGATATTTGGCTCTGATCCGGACATAATGACTGAAGCAGCAAAACAAATTGAAAACAAAGCAGACATTATAGATGTTAACATGGGATGTCCGGTCCCCAAGGTGCTGAAGTCAAAAAGCGGGGGATATCTGACCCGGGAGGAAACTAAAGTCAGGCAGATAATAACCAGGCTGTCTTCAGTTCTGCACAAGCCGTTGACCGTAAAAACCAGGATTGGCTGGGACAGCAGCAGCATTAATATTTTAAACATAGCAAAAATTGCCCAGGATTGTGGAGCAGGTGCCATATCAATTCACGGAAGGACAGTAAAGCAGGGATTTTCAGGGGAAGTTAATTATGAATTAATTAAAAAGGTTAAAGAAAAAGTTAAAATTCCGGTTATTGTAAGTGGAGATATCGGCTCTCCACAGAAAGCAAGGGAAATACTGGATTACACCGGCTGTGACGGAATAATGATTGGAAGGGCGGTAAAGGGCAGGCTGTGGCTTTTTGCAAATATCCTTTTGTTCCTACTGGGAAATGGCAGGAGACCGGGTGATCCAGAGTTTGATCCGGGTACGGGTTGGAAAAAAGAATTTTCAAAACTTTATTTAAAATTCTTAATTTATTTTAAGGGTGAAGATAGGGCAGTAAGGGAATTCAGAAAGCACCTGTGCTGGATTTTTAAGGGGACCAGGGGAATCAGCAGAGCCAGGCGCGAACTGTTTAAAATTGAAAGTTTTAAGGATGCCGAAAATCTTATTGGCAACATTTAAATTATCCGGTAGTTGATTACCGGATTTACCATAATGGTATTGTCAGACAACCCCGGTGCAGGCAGTTTATATTTCTTTAAAATCTTACCTGGAGTTGATAGAATATATAAGAGCTTTTTCGGGATGTAGCGCAGCTTGGTTAGCGCGCAGCGTTCGGGACGCTGAGGTCGGGGGTTCAAATCCCCCCATCCCGACCAGATAAATACGAAGGAGAGAGTGATGAGTTTTGACCATACGGCCTTTCAAGTTTCCAATATGGATTTCTCTATCAGTTTTTATACCCAAAAACTGGGATTTAAACTAAATTCCAGATCCATGAATGAAGAGGAACAGGAAGAATATGCCTTCCTGGAATATGGAAATGCCCGTCTTGAGTTGATCCGGGATTTAAAAGAAAAGTACCATAAGCCTGAAATAAAGAGGCCCTACTGTCCCCATTTTTGTCTTGAAGTAGAAAATATGAAGCAATCCATTGAAACACTTAAAAAGAACAATATACAAATAATACGGGGACCACTTGAGGCAAAGGATGAAGGGACATGGATATATTTCAGTGACCCGGACAATAATATTCTTGAATATATCCAGTGGTATAAAAAGGAGTAGGAACCTGGAAGCTTAATAAGGGTTTAAAACGTTACAGGTGATTTAGTATGGGCAAGAAAAATGTAAGATTTGTAAACCTGGCAGCGGTACTAATCTCCTCAGATGCTGTAAAAACAGCAGAGTACTACCGTGATATTATGGGTTTTAAGATAGTAGAACATTTTGATGGTAAAGAAAAATTTGCTGCGCTTTATAGAGATGAAATAGAAATTATAATTGTTCAGTCAAAATATGGCGAAGTTCAATCTAACCAGCAGAAATATGGTGCCGGATATGATGTTTATATTGATCCTGATACAATTGAAAGTGTCGATTTGATTTATACTGAGTTAAAAGATAAAGGAGCAAAAATAATTTCTACTCCTCAAATAACAGAATATGGGTCTTATGAGTTTGTCATGGAAGATATCGACGGCAGGCTAATTGGGATTGGGCGAATAAGAAATAATAATCAGTTTTTTAAAAAATGAATGGGAAAACGCGATACAACTGAGCTCCTTACAGAGCTCAAGACAAAATACGGCAATACAGCCTTACGGGCGGTAGATAAATTCCTGGAACTGAATATCACCAGGGACTGGGTGGAGGTTGGAAAAAAAGAAGTACATAAAGGAACTGAAATCGAAGATTTTATCCGTATACTCTGGGCGCCTTTGAAAGAACAGGGATTCGAATTCACCATAAAACGGGAGGGCAAAACGGCAACATTCTGCGTTACGAAGTGTCCAATTTATGAACTTGCTAAAAAAACCGGTATGCATGAATGGCTCTATCATCTGGCATGTCTGACAGATTTTTATTCCACACCGGCTTTTAATAAGAAAATAGGCTTTAAGCGGACAAAAACACTGATTCAGGGCCACGGGTGCTGTGATCATCAGTACTACTATAATAAAACAGGGAAATAAGGCGCAGTAAACATATATTGCCGCTTATTATTTCCATATTGCTGCGGGCTTCTTTTATCCGGATTGTGAATATTATTTTATAAAATTTAATAGAATTATATTTATGATAAAATGTTCTCTTACAGAAAGGAGGTGCAAGCTAATGAGTGAAAATATCGGTTTAACTGCCTGCTGCGGACTGGATTGTTCCAAGTGTGAAGCTTATATTGCTACGCAAGCTAATGATGATAATAAACGGGCAGAGGTGGCCAAAAAATGGTCAGCTATGTATAGTGCGGATATAAAGCCCGAAGATATTAACTGCAGCGGCTGCAGCCCTGAAGGACCAAAATTTTCCCACTGCGACGTTTGCGAGATCCGTAAATGCTGTATGGAAAAAGAGCTGGAGAACTGTGCGGGCTGTGGTATGTATGCCTGCGATAAGCTAGAGAATTTTTTCAAGATTGTACCGGATGCACGTACAGCATTGGATAAATTGCGTGCATAACATTTCCCCTGGTAAATTTTACATTATCTTAAGCGCTGTATTAGTAAAAATTGTTGGTTTAGTTATATAGTAAAATGATTGTTCGTATTTTTTAGAAGTAAACATATTGGTTATTAGTAAAATACGGAGAGATAATTATGGTCAGATTCTTTGTAAGCGGGATAGGAAATCGTTTGTAAAAACGGTACCGTGAAACTGTTATATTATTATGCTAGAAATAAAAGTATGATAACTTTAAAAGATTCAATAGAAATAAAAACAACTCCTGGAAGGAGTTTTAAATGGTTCGAAAATATAGATAAGAATTTCACAAAATGGCATCCCAATCATAAAAAGTTTGTAAAGGTAACCGGAAACTTAAATGAGGGTGATATTATTTACTTTGAGGAATGTGTTGATGGAAGATGGTATAAGATCAAATGTAAAATTACCGAAATGGAAAAAGGAGAATGGGGTTGGAGAGCTGTATTTAAAAGTACGCACTGGTTTGGTGGTACACTTTTAAACACAAGATTAATATTTCTTGTAGAAAGAAAAAAGGATACTTGTATTTTCTCAAATATTCAGACTATAGGGTTTAATGCACCTGTTATTGGTAAGCTAATAGACCTTTTAATTTTGAAGTCTTTCAGTACTACGATTAATCTTATCAAAAAAGACATGGAGGAAGATGGTAAGAACTTGAAGAGAATATTAGAAAGAGGTTAGTTAGGAGAAATAGGATGAAAAATATAAGAAGATGGAAAATAATTTGGTTAGTTTGGGGAATATTGTTTACATTAATAGCGCTTTCTTTCCTGTTTTTAGGACCTGCAATCGCTTCAGTTACAGGCACAACACCTTTTTCTGATCGTGCAAGAGCTATGATAAACTTTTTCTGGATATGGATGCTTATTTATAATGGTATTGGAAGTTTTTTCCTATATAAAGACATGGAGAAAAACGAGATTTTAATAAAATTGGCTGTTCCTGCAGGCATTATTTTTTCAGTTTTACAATATACGTTTATAGCCATAGGATATTTTGAATTAGTGCTTTCGGAAATAATTTGGGGAATCCCTCCTATAGTCTGGTCGATATTAAGTTTAATTTATCTTATTAAGAAGAATAAGTATAAACAACATGGCGGGATTCGTAACTCTACGGTTGCTTAATAACTTAGACCTTCGGGTTGCGTAGCATAATGTATGTAATTCTTTTAACTTACCTAAATTGTTGTAAACTTTACTTTATATCTTCATGTATACCGAAGACATTATACGGAGTTGGTATTAGAGTAAATGAAATATGAAAAATAAAGATAAAATCATAAAAGAACAGTATGAAGCATGGGCAACGACTTATGATAAGGATAAAGTTGAAATCATAAGAAGTGATACGGGCATTGAGTTAGGAGAATTTGTTAATTTTATATTGGATAATTGTCATCTGCAAGATGGTCAGAGTGTACTGGATGTAGGTATCGGGACTGGTTTAATTTCTATGTCTATTGCTAGAAGACTATCAGGGGAATGCAAAATATTAGGAATTGATATAACCGATGTAATGCTAAAAAAGGCTAAGGCCAACATTAAAAAAGAATCTTTAGGAGATGTTATTTCCCTAAGAAAAGCTTCAGCTGAAAGTATTCCAGCTAATAATAATTTTTATGATTTGATAGTATGCATTTTTACCATTCGGCATACAAATATTAAAAATGCTTTAAGTGAATTTATGAGAGTTTTAAAGCCAACGGGGAGAGTTGTTATAGTAGATTTATACGCACCGGAGAAGTGGAGAACACTACCAGCAAAAATAATTATGCCGGTATTTAAATTGTTCTTTATACGTAAAAAGAAGATGAGAGCGGAAAAAGAATCTAAAATTTTTACCTTAGAGGAATGGAAAACCTTGGTCAAAGAAATAGGGGGTAAAAATATTCAAATCGAGAAATTTCCCAATATATGCGAGCCCGAATGGAAACCTGGGAAGATGATAATATCATGGACCAAGAGATAAGCTAATATTGAACAACAGATTTAGGTGTTGAAAGTAAAAGAGAAAGTAATAAAAGACTTAAAATGGTAACAGTAGAAGAATGGTCACAAATTATGGAAAACTATGGCGCAAAGATATGGCCAATGCAGATCATTTTTTATGTTGTTGCTTTCCTACTTACCATCTGGCTATTTCTTAAACCGGGCAAGATACAAAATATACTGATAAAGTCATATCTCTGCATTGCATTTACATGGATTGGAATTGCATTTTACTTCATCATCGCCAGGGATATTGCTGGCGATACCTATATGAACTATATCATTGGTACTTGTTTCATAATAATATCGTTACTATTTGCTGTCGATCTATTCAGAAATAAAATGCAATTCTCTCTGCCTACAGTCAGGTGGCTGAGGTACGCTACTCTGGTGTTGGCTATGTTAGTGTTTTCTTACCACTGGATTGGTATGGCATTCGGACACCGGTTCCCAAATCTTATAATTAACGGTACTGTGCCATGTCCAACAGTAACTTTCGGTTTAATGCTGCTTACCACCTCTCTTCCGCGAGTCAATAAGATAATCTATATTTTATTACTTATCCTGGCAATTCCTTTTACGCCATTTTTTCAAATTGCCAAACACGGTGTCTACGAGGATATAATTCTGGTTGCTGCTGGTGTTTACGGTCTTGTCTTGCTGATAAAAAATTGGAAAATTAAAAATTACCCTGCTAATTCCGGTTGAGTTTATCTAGTGCTGGACTTGGTGTAATAATGGATTATCGGCTTTGCCGTGCTCTAATGAGGTAATAATTTTTAAGTTATTTAACTTTGACAATCTGTGAAATATTATGTTTAACGGCATAATTTATTTAGGAGGAATAGAATGGATATTTTTCAAATAATATTATTGTTAAATCTTTGTATTTCAGTGGGTTATTTCATAATAAGTATGATAGCTTTAAAAATTTCCGGGATTAATCCCATAGGGAAAAAGGAGAAAACAAATAATATTTTTGGGGTACTGGCTATAATAATATCAACATCAATATTATTTGCTTTGTGGATAATGTATATAATTAATCCAAATATATCATTACTATTCTTATCGGTTAGGGCACTGACGGAATTGATTTATATTAAATGGATGGCAGTATCAATAATAACAATTGCAACAATAATAGAAATAATATCCAGTTTGACATTAGGAAAATCAGGTAGAATACATTCACCTACAGAAAAAACAAAACTTATTAAAACAGGCATGTATGGTATTATCAGGAACCCAATAGTATCAGGGTTATTTTTATATGGCTTAGGCATTTCATTATTGAACCCGAATTTATTAAGTTTATTGATGATAATATTTATGGTATATGGATATAATTATAAGGTTGATACGGAGGCAAAGAAATTGAAGGAAATGTTTGGTGATGAATGGGACGAATATTATAAAAAGGTGGGGAAATATCTACCTAGATTAAGGGAAAAAGGAGTAAAAGAAGATGAGGGAAGATAATTTTGATAAGCTTTATAGAAATGTTTCAGAAGACAAAAAAGAACGATTAAGGAAGTTTCGTTCAACTCATAAGTACCGAAAGGTTAAAATACATAATATTGACTGGAAATACATATCCGGCG
>CAZHOY010000010.1:0-15672 GCA_964534695.1 uncultured Actinomycetota bacterium
TTTGATAAATTGTCACCCGTATAATTCTATAGACGGGAAAGTAAAAAGACAATATCTAAATTCTTAAGGCATAAAATATTACAAAATTTAGCTCCCAGATGGTATTATTGTCTTAGTTCTGCTGCAGGAGAAATATTAATCGGAAATAAATTATATAAAAATTGGTCTTATTTTCAACAGTTTTACTGAGGAGGTGGCGACATAAACGATAAAAAAGCTCTGCTGGTAATAGATATGCTTAATGATTTTGTGCTGGACGGGGCACCGCTTAAGGTTCCGGGTATAGAAAAAATTATAGGATCCATAAAAAGGGAGATAGAAAAGGCTAAAAGCGAAGGCTGTCCCGTAATTTACCTGTGTGATAGCCACGATAAAAATGACAGGGAATTTAAAATGTTTCCTCCCCATGCAATTAAAAATACGGAGGGGTCAAAAATAATCGAAGAGCTCAAGCCGCAGGGCAATGATATTATTATAAGGAAGAGCACCTTCTCCGGCTTTTTTAATACCGACCTGGAGGAGATACTGGGGAAATTATCAGTGGGCAGGTTAATAGTTACCGGAGATGTTACCAATATATGCGTTCTTTATACCGTAGCTGATGCAGTAATGAGAAGATATGAAGTTGATGTGGTAAAAGATGCAGTAATAGGCTTAAATTCCAGGGACCATAAATTTGCACTGGAGCAGATGGAAAAGGTGCTTAAGGTAAATCTGGTTTAAGGAGCAGGCAATGTTTCATATGGCCAGCCCCGACGATATAAAGAGGGGCAGATTAACAGACATATATTTTAAAAGAACAGAAGAAATACTGAAAAAAAGCGGCAGGAATCCCGTAGTTAAGGCTGAAATTTTCTTAAAAGGCTTTCCAGCCGGCTGTAGCTGGGGAATTCTGGCAGGAATAGAGGAAGTGGTTAAGCTTCTTGAGGGTACCGGCAAAATATCGATAAGGTGTATGCCTGAGGGAACGGTATTTAGAAGCTTTCAACCGGTGATGGTAATCGAGGGCAGATACCTTGATTTTGGAATATATGAAACGGCCATACTCGGCTTTTTGTGCCAGGCAAGCGGAATAGCCACAAAGGCAGCAAGATGCAAGCTGGCGGCCGGGAACAGGTCAGTTTACAGTTTCGGAGCCAGGAGGATGCATCCTGCAATAGCACCCATGGTGGAAAGAAGTGCCTTTATCGGAGGAGCTGATGGTGTTTCCTCCACCCTAGGAGCGGAACTTATCCGCCAGGAACCGGTAGGAACCATACCCCATGCTTTAATTTTAATTATAGGCGATACCGTGGAAGCCACCAGGGCTTTTGACCGGATAATCGACCCTAAGGTTAAAAGAATTTCCCTGATTGATACTTTTAATGATGAAAAGTTTGAAGCAATAAGAGTTGCAGAGGGATTGGGCAAGACCTTATTCGGAATAAGGCTGGATACCCCTGCATCCAGAAGAGGGAATTTTAAAAGAATTCTGGAAGAAGTGAGATGGGAACTGGATATAAGGGGATTTGAAAAGATCAAGCTGTTTGTAAGCGGAGGGCTGGATGAAGATGATATCCTCAGGCTAAGGGACAGTGTGGACGCATTTGGTATCGGTACTGCAATAAGCGGAGCCAGGGTAATGGATTTTTCACTGGACATTGTGGAGATTGAGGGGAAGAAAATTTCAAAGAGAGGAAAGATGTCCGGAGCAAAGAAGGTAATAAGATGCCGGAATTGTTTTAGCGATATGGTTGTCCTGGAAGACAGGAAGGCATCTGATTTTAGATGCAGCCGGTGCAACGGTGCCTATAAGGATATTTTTATAGATATGGTAAAGGAAGGCAGGTTGTTATGTAGCTTCCCTCAGGCTGCAGATATTAGAAAAACTGTTGCCGGCCAGTTTAAATTTTTAGAACTTTAATATGGGATGGAAAGGGAATTTTGTGGCTTTAAAGATATTTTTAATAAGGCATGGCCAGACATTGTGGAACGAGGAAGGGAGATATCAGGGAGACAGGGACACTGACTTGACCGGAGAGGGTGTAATGCAGGCAAAACTTGCTGCAAAATATTTGCTGGAAGTAATTTTTTCAAACATTTACAGCAGCCCGTTAAAGCGGGCCCTGGACACGGCGGAATTTATAAGGAAGGGCAGGAATTTAGATATAACGGTGAGGGAAGATTTAAAGGAGATGCATTTCGGAAAGTGGGAAGGAATGAAATTCGAGCAGATAAATAAGGTATTCCGTAACGATTATCAGAGGTGGCTGGGTGATCCATATAATAATGCCCCCACGGGAGGGGAGAGCTTCAGGCAGGTAAAAGAAAGAGCGGTAGCTGAAATTGAAAATATAATAGGTGAGAATAAGGATGGCGGTAATATTGCGGTGGTAACCCATGGAGGGATAATACTTTCCATTCTGGTACACTGGCTCCAGATCCCGCTGCCCAGGTGGAGATCAATTATCCAGCATCAGGGGGCCATAAATGTTGCAGTGGTTGATAAGGGCTTTCCCTATATTTCAGCCATTAATTTTACGGGCCATTTGAAATCCGTATATGACAGCGGGGACGATAAAATTATAGACACTTACAGAAAATTAAGAAATGATAAGGATTAAATTAATATAATATGATTGCATTTAAATATTAAATAAAAAGGGATTTAAAGAAGGTGTTATAAGATGGAAGAAAATTCAGAATCTCTGGGAATTAATGCAGATAACATATTTAAAAGTTTTCTGGATAACTGGGTTAATATAGCAATAGTGGCAGCTGCACTTATAGTTGTAGTTATACTGGTAGGAATAGCCAAGCGCAGGATAAGAAGGCTGATCGAAAGAAAGATAAGTGATGAGAAGGTATCGATCAAGAAACGTACCTTCACCTTTAACAGCGTGGTATCAAATTTAATAATTGTAATTGCTTCAGTGGCAGCAATACTGGTAATAGCCGATCAGATCGGAATAAGCATTACCCCTCTGCTTGCCGGAGCCGGAATAGCGGGCGTGGTGATTGGTTTTGGCGCCCAGAGTCTTATTAAGGATCTGATAAACGGGTTGTTTATACTGCTGGAGCAGTGGTACCAGATAAATGATATTGTAACCATAGGGGATACCACCGGAACAGTGGAGAGGTTAAATTTAAGGACCACAGTAATAAGGGATATCGAGGGCACGGTCCACTTCATACCCAACGGTGAGATAACTAAATTAAGCAACCGCACCCAGACGTGGTCAAAAGCATTAGTGGAAGTGGGCGTGCATTATAATGAAAATACAGACAGAGTAGTAAAGGTACTGGAAGAAGTGTTCGATGAGCTGGTTCACGACAGAAAATATAAAAAGTCTGTTCTGGAAAGGCCGCAGGTATTGGGTGATGGTGGAGTGAGCGAACTGGGGGATTCGGCAGTTATATTTACCATTGTCTGTAAGGTAAAACCCGGTGAGCAGTGGACCATTGCCAGACAGTAGAGAAAGAGAATAAAGGATAAATTTGACCGGGTAGGCATAGAGATTCCTTATCCCTGCACCAATATATATATGAGAAATAAAGATTAGGAAAAATTTTTAAATATTTTTAAAATTTTGCCGGAATTAATTATTGATTATTAATTTCAAATGTTATAATATCCCTAATGGTAATAAAGGCAAAGATTTAAACATATCTTTTTATGTTAATATCTTTCTGTTCTGCTTTACGGTAGAACCTAATTTATTAAATTAGTCCATAGGAGGATCGAGAGATTGAAAAATTATGAATTGGTAGTTATTTACGACCCATCCCTTGACCAAGAAACTATTGAAAAAGAATTATCTAAAATTACCTCGCTGCTCGAAAAGGAAAAATGCAAAGTTTCCAATGTAGATAAATGGGGAATCAGAAAATTGGCCTATCCTATCAAAAAACAGGAGAATGGTTATTACATCATAATTTATTTTAATGGCAAAGCCGGCGTTATTTCCGAGATTGACAGAATAAGTAAAATTAATGATAAGGTATTGCGACACCTGGTTGTAAAAAGCAATGAATCCTAAATTACAAGTAATTTAAAAGAAGGTGGAATGTTATGGCTTTTGGTGTTAATAATATAACTATTCTGGGAAATTTAACCAGAGATCCGGAACTGAGGTTTACCCCCAGTGGTACTGCAGTGGCAAATTTTGGGCTTGCGGTTAACAGGAACATTCAGAATAAAACTTCCGGGGAATGGGAAACTCAGGTAGATTTCTTCAATGTTACCACCTGGTATAAACTGGCGGAAAACTGTGCCGAAAGCTTAAATAAAGGAGACCGGGTTCTGGTTTCTGGCAGGCTTTCACAGGACAACTGGGAAGACAAAGAGGGTCAGAAGAGATCGACAGTAAAAATTATTGCCAACGTTGTAGCACCAAGTCTGGAATTTGCTTCCTGTAAGATTGAAAAAAATCCTAAAGCGGAAGAGAGTGTATCCGATAAGAAGGGCAGTATCGAGGAAGCTGAATTCAGTGACGAAGATATACCGTTTTAGAGCTAGCGCCGTTTAATTTAAATCTAGAAGGAGAGATTTTAATTGGCTAGAAAAAATAAAAAGCTCAGAGATGAGAAAAATTCAAGAAATTCAAGAAATGCAAGAAATGCAACGAGAAGTGCAACGGGATCTATGCTTATAAGGCAGAGAAAGAGGTTCTGTTATTTCTGCAGAGCAAATATTGATAACATTGATTATAAAAATGTAAGCATGCTTGAAAAATTCATTTCCGATAAAGGTAAGATAAGACCAAAAAGGTCCACAGGTAATTGCGTACAGCATCAAAAAAAGATAGCTATGGCTATTAAAAGAGCAAGGGTTATTGCTCTTATGCCTTATTTTAAAAAATAAACAAAACTTTAATGTCTGATATGTCCTTTGATAATTCAAATAACATTAAAAGATTAAATCTAGCATTGCTTATCTTCTTTACCGTTCTATTTCTGGTGTTTGCTGTATTTATGCCCCTTTTTGGGGTTGTAGGATTAGCTGTTCTACCGGTTCCGGCTACTCTGCTGATTCTTCGCGGCAGGATCAGAGACGGTATAATCTGTGCGGTTATAGCCTGTCTGCTACTTATGTTTATGGATTACGTACTTGTACCGGTTGCCATAGTTTTAATAATTGCTATTTCCTTTATTTACAGAAAATCCATTGACGGGGACAGGAACAAGTTATTTACGGTAGGCAGTATTTTTTTGGTGTTTTGCGGGGTGCTGTTTTTATATGTTGCGCTGGTGTCTGCTGTAAACAGAACCAATTTTGTAGGCGAACTTTTTAACAGCTATAATGCTTATGTTGATCAGATGCCTGATGATAAATTTCTTCTGGGTTATGCCAGCCTATTTTCAATAGACCGGTCCCAGTTTGATTTAATACTCCAGCAGCTCCAGGATGTCTTCAGGTTTATTCCCTATGTTATGCCCGGAATTTTGATAGTCTTATTTACCATTGTAAGTGTGGTGAATTACATGGCGAGCTCTACAGTGCTTAGAAAATATGATGTTGATATTGAACCGTTTTTATCCTTTAAGAAATGGGATATTCCCTGGTACTGGTGCTGGGGAGCGATTCTGGGACTGATACTGATACTGGTTCCTTCTACCGGAAGGTATTTTGATAGGGTTATAGATATTGTAGGATTTAACCTGATAATTATATTTGGGCTGCTGTATCTGGTTCTTGGAGTTTCGGTACTGTGGGGTATATTTGAAAGATTTAAAATCACACTTGTATGGAGGGTATTTTTTTTAATAACACTGAGTCTTTTTTTTGGATTTGCTGCATTGATCCTGCCGTTTTTAGGATTAATTGATATATGGGTTAATTTTAGAAGATTAAAGAGAGGATAAGAAGTTCAATCTCGGTTAGAGATAGGAGGAAAATTTGAAAGTCGTACTTACCAAGTATCATGATAAACTGGGGGATGTCGGAGATGTGGTAGAAGTAAAGTCCGGTTATGCCAGTAATTACCTGATACCCAACGAGTTTGCCGTACCGGCAACCAGGGGTAATATAAACCAGATGGAACTGGTAAAAAAGGCTGCCGTGAAGGTGGAAGCCAGGAATATAGAGGAGGCAGAAGAATTTGCCAAAAAGCTGGAAAATCTTACGGTGACCTTTATTGTGAAAACCGGAAAAGAAGGAAAACTATACGGGTCTATAACCAGTAAGGATATTGCTGAGAAAATTTCCGAACAAAGGAACATAGAGATGGACAAGAAGAAAATTGATATGCAGGAGAACATAAAGGAATTAGGAGAATATGATATAGGGTTGAAATTATATAAAGAAATCAAGAGTTCGGTTAAGGTATTGGTTGAACCCGATGAGGAATCAAAAGAATTAATTAAAATCTATAAGGAAGAAAAGGAAAAAGCCGGAGCTGAAGAAAAAGAGATGCAAAAGGTAGAAGAAAAAGAGGAAAAAGAAGAAAGTGGCAAAGAAAAAGGCGAACATAAAAAGGATTCCGGAGAAAAGATAAAAAAAGAAAAGAAAGAAATTAAAGATAAATCCAAAGACAAGTAGTTTATGGAAGGACAGATTAAAAAAAATAAAAGGCTTTCTCCGCTTGATACCAGCAGGTTAGAGAGAATACCCCCTTACAATATAGAAGCCGAGGAATCTCTGCTTGGTTCTATGCTGATTTCAAGGGACGCTATTATATCGGTTATTGATATTGCAAGTGCCGAAGATTTCTATAGAAAGTCAAATCAGGAGATTTTTAACATAATAATAGAGCTTTATGTAAAAGGCGAACCTGCGGACCCCATAACCGCAGCAGATAATCTTAAAAAGAAAGGACTGCTGGATGAAGTAGGGGGAAAGACCTATATCCATTCCCTTATAAGCAATGTTCCCCTTGCGGCCAACGCCGAGTATTATGCGCAGATTGTAAGAAATAATTCTATCTTAAGAAAATTGATTTATGCTGCCACTGAAATAGCGACTATGGGTTATGAAGTTCCCGAGGACCTGTATTCGACTGTGGACAGGGCGCAGCAGCTGATATTTGAAATTTATAAAGACCTGAGCAGCGGAGGCGAAAAGAATAAAGCTGCAGTGATGAAAGACATAGTTTCCGAGGCTTATGAATTGATAGAAGTTCTGCATGAAGCCAAATCTGATATATCCGGTATCCCCTCGGGATATATAGATTATGATCATCTGACTTCGGGTTTCCAAAGTTCCGATTTGATTGTCATAGCATCAAGGCCAGGAATGGGCAAAACTTCATTTGTTCTGGGTGTAGCCAGGAATATTGCAATGAGAACAAAAATTCCGGTTGCTATTTTTTCGCTGGAGATGTCAAAGCAGCAGGTGGCACAGAGATTGATGAGTGCGGAATCAAAAATAAATTTAAGTAATCTGAGAAACGGAAAAATAGAAGACAGCCAATGGGCCCAGCTGGCCAGAGCTGTTGAAAGATTATCGGAATGCAAGATATATATAGACGATACTGCTTTTTTAACGGTTATGGACCTGAGGGCCAGGGCCCGCATGATGGTCAGTACCAATAATGTAAAATTAATAATCGTTGATTATCTGCAGCTAATGCAGTCTACTACCAATTACAGGGGGAATAAAGTGTTGGAAATAACGGAAATATCCCAGAACCTTAAAGGCATTGCCAAGGAATTGAATATTCCCGTAATAGCAGTGTCCCAGCTCTCAAGAGAGGTAGAAAAGAGGGATAAAAAAAGGCCGTTTCTTGCAGATTTAAGGGAATCGGGCTCCATAGAACAGGATGCAGATGTGGTTGCCTTCGTATACAGGGATGATTATTACGAAGAAGATGAAACCAAACATACGGGGAAAGCTGAAATAAAAATAGCCAAGCACAGAAACGGGCCTACGGGTAAGGTATACATGTATTTCAATAAGGAATTTGCGTTATTTTCAAATTTAAGCAAGTCTTATCAAACTGAAGATAGAGGTGAGTAAAATGCCCAGTGTGGCCATAATCGGTTGCCAGTGGGGTGATGAGGGAAAAGGAAGAATTGTCGATCTGCTTTCCGGCGAGGTAGATATGGTAGTGAGGTTTCAGGGCGGAAACAATGCGGGACATACGGTAGTTAAAGGAGATGATGAGTTTAAACTTCACCTGATACCGTCAGGAATATTATATCCCCATGTCATTTGTGTGATTGGAAATGGAGTGGTGCTGAATCCCGAAGTGCTGATAGAAGAGCTGGACAGCCTGGAGAGTAAGGGAGTGAGTACCGATAATCTAAGGATAAGCTGTAATGCGCATCTGGTTATGCCTTACCATATAATTCTGGATAAGGCAGATGAACACAGGCTGGGTAAATCCAAAATCGGCACCACGCACAAGGGCATCGGGCCGGTGTATGCCGATAAGGCCTTAAGATCGGGGATAAGGACACAGGATCTGCAGGATTTAAAGATATTCAGAACCAAGCTGGAGGAATCTCTAAAACTGAACAATATAATCCTGGAAAGAATTTACGGAATGAAGCCTCTTGATATAGAAGAGATTTTTGATAAATATAAGCAGTACGGTAAGAGAATTGAGAAATATATAGTTGATGTTACATTTTTATTATGTGAAGCTCTGGATAAAAATAAAAAGGTGATGTTTGAAGGCGCGCAGGGTACCATGCTGGATATAGATCATGGTACATATCCTTATGTAACTTCATCTTCAACTGTTGCCGGGGGTGTCTGCGTCGGAGCCGGAATCGGACCCAGCAGATTGGATGAGGTGCTTGGTGTGGTTAAGGCCTATACTACCAGGGTGGGCTCGGGTCCTTTTCCCACTGAAGAGAACGGCAGAACCGGCCGGTATCTAAGGGAGAAGGGATATGAGTATGGAACAACCACAGGAAGGCCCAGAAGATGCGGCTGGTTAGATGCGGTTATACTGAAATATTCAATTATGATCAACTCCATAGATAGTATTGCCATAACCAAGCTGGACGTGCTCAGCAGCTTAAAAAAGATTAAGATCTGCACAGGTTATAAGTACGAGGGGAAAATTTATAAGGATCTGCCCTGTCACCAGACTATTTTGCATAAGTGCATGCCTGTATACCAGGAGTTTGAGGGATGGAATGATGATATAAGCGGGGTAAAAAATTTCAGGGACCTTCCCCGGCAGGCTCAAAATTATATAAAAAATATTGAAAGAATTATGAAAGTTCCGGTTTCAATGATCAGCGTGGGCGCTGAGAGAAGTAAGATTATTGTAAGAGATGACAGTTTCAGAAGTAGATTATTTGATCAGAACAGAAGATCAACACTTATAGTTTGATAAATCAGATAAAGGAGTAAATTGAATATCCTGGTAATAGGCGGCGGCGGAAGAGAACATTGCCTGGTATGGAAAATTTCAAAAAGTCCGCTTGTAGACAAACTGTATGCTGCCCCGGGAAATGCAGGAATAGCTGAAATAGCCGAATGCATTGACATCGATATCTCAAAAAATAACTTTGGCGGGCTTCTAAAGCTGGTAGAAGACAGGAAGATAGATTTAACCGTGGTCGGCCCCGAGGCACCGTTGGTGGATGGAATAGTCGATTATTTTGAGCCAAAAGGATATAAGATTTTTGGTCCTCCCATGCAGGCTGCTGCCATGGAAGGCAGCAAGGTTTTTGCCAGGGAACTGCTCCGGAAATATGGTATTCCTGCTGCAAAGGGAATTGTCTTTAAAAAAGAAAACCATAGGGAAGCCATAGATTATATTGGGAAAAGAGAAAGTTTCCCTGTAGTAATAAAAGCCGATGGCCTTGCGGCCGGAAAAGGCGTGGTCATTGTAGATGATAAAGATGAGGCCCTGGAAGCAGTAAACGACTGTTTTATAAGGGGTAAATTCGGGAGTTCGGGAGACAGGATAATAATTGAAGATTTTTTGCAAGGATATGAAGTATCGGTGCTGTGCCTTTGTGACGGAAGCAGGATTGTTCCCATGGCCCCGGCACAGGATTATAAAAGAATCTTTGATAATGACAGAGGTAAAAATACCGGCGGCATGGGTAGTTACAGTCCGGTACCCATGGTTGGGGAACGTATCTATCAGAGAATTTTGGATGAAATTATTTTTCCTACCGGTGATGCAATGGTAAGGGAGAATATAAAATATAAAGGGATTCTTTATGCGGGAATAATGGTCAGCGGAGGTAAACCTTATCTTCTTGAATATAACTGCAGGTTTGGAGACCCTGAAACCCAGGCTGTGCTTCCCCGGCTGGAGAATGACCTGGTTCCGTTACTCCTGGGATGCGTGGAGGGTAATCTAACCGGAGAAAAACTTAAATGGGACAAAAGCAGGTGTGTCTGCGTTGTGGCTGCATCCGAAGGGTATCCGGAAAGTTCTTCAAGCGGAGACGAGATTGAGGGACTGGATTACTATAAGGGAAGTCAGGATATAATGATTTTTCATGCCGGCACAAAGATAAAAGGTGGCAAAATGGTAACCAATGGAGGGAGAGTTCTGGGAGTTGTTACCAAAGCCGGCACTTTTAAAGAAACAAGAGAAAAAGTATATTCTGCGGTAGAAAATATTAAATTCAGGGGTATGCAGTACAGAACAGATATTGCATTAAAGGTGGAAAGGAGTGATTGATGACCGAAGGCAGTAAAAAAGTTGCTGTGGTAATGGGCAGTGTTGCCGATGAGGCTGTAATGAAAAAAGCATCGGATATCTTAAAGGAATTTGGAATTACTTATAATATACAGGTACTTTCAGCTCATAGAATGCCGAATAAGACCAGGGAATTTGCCAAAAGCATAAAAACAAGCGGGATAGAAGTAGTAATCGCGGGAGCGGGGAAAGCAGCCCATCTTCCCGGTGTAATTGCTTCCTATACCACTGTTCCGGTTATAGGGGTGCCTATCAGGACCTCTGATCTTGGAGGATTGGATTCCCTTTTTTCCATAGTACAGATGCCTTCAGGAGTTCCGGTTGCCTGTGTATCGGTAAACGGCGCTAAGAATGCAGCGCTTCTTGCTATTCAAATACTGGCCTTAAAATATGATGATATTGCAAAGAAGCTGGAAAAGTACAGAGCCAAACTGGAATACTGAAAGCCTGCGCAGGCCAATACTATTATAATAACCTTAGCTTCCGGTGTGCTGGTATCAGCCGGTTTTATTTTTGATAAAATTTTTATATTACCATAGGGTTCTGGTATAGTGGTTGACAGTAAAATAAAAATAAGGGTAAAAAATTACGGCTTCTATTACGGAAAAGTAAAGGTGCTGACGGAAATCAGCATGGATATTGAGAAAAACACCATTACTGCAATAATCGGGCCATCGGGCTGCGGTAAGTCAACGCTCCTCAGGACTTTTAACAGAATGAATGACCTGCTTCCCAATACCAGGGTAGAAGGGGAAATAATAATCGATGGCGTTGATGTATACAAGGCTGATGTGGATGTTGTGGATCTGCGTAAAAGAGTGGGTATGGTATTTCAGAGGCCAAATCCCTTTCCCAAGACTATTTATGAGAATGTTGCTTATGGACCCAGGCTGCATAAAAGGTACAAGAAGCAGAAGCTGGACATGGTTGTAGAGAACAGCCTGAAAAAAGCAGCTCTCTGGGATGAAGTCAAAAGGAAGCTTAATACTAATGCCCTGGATCTTTCAGGCGGCCAGCAGCAAAGATTATGCATTGCCAGGGTGCTTGCCGTAAATTCGGAAATAATACTTATGGACGAGCCGGCTTCCGCACTGGACCCCATCTCAACCCAGAAGATAGAGGATTTGATAGATGAACTTAAAAGTAATTATACCATAATAATAGTTACCCATAATATGCAGCAGGCTGCAAGAGTCTCTCGGAAAGCAGCTTTTCTGCTTACCGAAAATGTTGATCAACCGGCAAAATTAATTGAGTATGATTATACCAATAAGATTTTTACCAACCCTGGAGACAAGAGAACAGAGGATTATATTACCGGAAGGTTTGGTTAGTTAAATATTTGTTTTTGACATCTAATATATCATACAATATAATACCTCAATTAAATAATTACATTTGAGTGTTCAAGTACTAAAAAATAATATACAGATATCAAGGAAAATATAAAGATTAAGGGAGAGAAATCTTTATGAAAGAATATAGTCTTACCAGAGAAGGTTGTGAAGAATTGGTCAGAGAAAGAGAAGACCTTATAAATAATAAGCGAAAAGAGATTGCTGGAAGGCTGAAGGATGCAAAGAATTCAGGAGGGGATCTGGCCGAAAATTCTGAGTATGAGTATGCCAAAAATGAACAGGCTTTCATAGAAGGCAGAATAGAGCAGATAAATGAGATTCTCAGTAATTATACAATTATAGACAAGAAGAATAATAAAGAAATGATTGGCCTGGGTTCTATTGTAGTGGTAAGAGATATGGATAAGAAAAGGGAAAAAGAATTTAAGATTGTGAGCTCCATTGAATCCGATCCTGATAAAAATAAGATATCGGATGAATCTCCAATGGGAAGGGCACTGCTGTTTAAAAAGGTTGGAGATGAGGTATTGGTTAAAACCCCCAATGATACTAAGAGGTTAAAGATAATAAAAATTAAATAGGTACTTAATCTGTAAAAAATATGAAAAATAATGGGGAAAAGGAAACTTCAGCAGCAAATCGTAAATATGGTAAAAAGATGCCTGATGCCGGAAATGAATATTTTCTGGAGTCAGAAGAGCCCCTGGGCGAAGCACCGGGGACAAAGCTTGAAAAAGTAAAGGCTCTTATAAAAAGCGGTAAGGAAATTTATAAGACCAGGTTTGATAAAAGCCACAGCGTAGCAGATATAAAAAACAGATACTCCGGTCTTAAAAACGGTGACAGCACAGATGATGTGTTCAAGATAGCAGGAAGACTGATGAGTTTCAGGAAACATGGCAAGGCTACTTTTAGCGATATAAAAGATTTCACGGATAAAATCCAATTATATATAAATTTAAAAAATATAGGCCAAAAGAAATACGATGAATTTTTAGATCTGGATATTGGTGACTGGGTAGGTGCAGAAGGAACGGTTTTTGTAACCCATGCGGGAGAGCTTTCAATAAATGTCTCCGGATTTGAACTTCTGAGCAAAACCATAAGAATACTTCCTGAAAAATGGCACGGACTTAAAGATAAGGAATTAAGGTACCGGCAGAGATACCTTGATTTTACGGTAAATCCGGAGGTAAAAAAAGTATTTCTGACAAGAATCAAAATAATAAATGCCATAAGAAATTTTTTAAACAGCCGCGGCTTTATGGAAGTTGAAACACCGATGCTCCAATCAATTCCGGGTGGTGCCGCAGCAAAACCTTTTATGACTCATCACAATGCACTGGATATGGATCTTTATTTAAGGATTGCACCGGAGTTATATTTAAAAAGGCTGATTATAGGCGGATTTGAAAAGGTTTTTGAAATAAATAGAAACTTCAGAAATGAGGGAATATCATATAAGCATAATCCTGAATTTACCATGCTGGAATTTTACCAGGCGTATGCTGACTACAATGATATGATGGATTTGACTGAAAATATGATAAAGTTTGTTTCCGAACAGTCTATCGGCAGTTTAAATGCGGATTATAGGGGAAATAGCATTAAACTCGGCGGACGGTGGGAAAAATTTTCCATGCTTGAAGCAGTTAAAAAAATTGGTAAAGTTAATATAGATTTTGACAGCAGCATGAAAGATTTGCTGAAAATAGCGGAAAGTTTTAATATCGAGATAGAAGAAAATTCAGGGAAAGGAAAAATCATAAACAAGATTTTTGAAGTGGTGGTTGAGCCCAGTCTTATTCAACCCACATTTATAAAAGATTATCCCATAGAGATATCCCCACTGGCTAAAAGGCACCCCCGGGATGAGAATCTGACGCAAAGATTTGAATTGTTCATAGGAGGAGAAGAGATAGCAAATGCTTTCTCGGAATTGATCGATCCCGGTGAACAGTTTGAAAGATTTAAGATTCAGGCAAAAAGTAAAGACGAAGAAGAAAGAATTACAGCCAAAATTGATCTGGATTTCCTTAAAGCTCTGGAATATGGGATGCCGCCCACCGGTGGGGAAGGAATCGGGATCGATAGGCTGGTTATGGTGCTGACCAACAGCAGCTCCATAAGAGACGTTATTCTTTTCCCTCTGCTAAAGCCGGAATAAATCCGGAATTCTTAGCGCTTATTATAGTTTGATATTAAGAAAAAAATGATATAATTTTACTGCAGCTTAAATAATTAAATCTAGAATGGTGATTAAAATATGAATTGTGATTTTTGCCATAAAAATGAGGCCAATATTCATTTGATAAAAATTCAGGATGGAAATGTAGAAAGAATAAATATATGCAAGGAATGCGCTGCGGAATTATCTTTTTTTGATGAAGAGGATTTTTACAGCGATTTTGCCAAAATTCTATACAGACTTTTCCAGGTAGGGGATAACGGCTTTCATACCGGCAGGGATAAAAAGATATTGAGAAGCATTAATTACAGCAGGAACAGAAAATGCTCTTTTTGTGGAATTGATTTAAAGACCATTAAAAAGATAGGGAAAGTAGGCTGCGGCAATTGTTATAATGAATTTAAGGATGTTCTCTACCCCATAGTAAAAACCATACAGGGGTGTCTTGAAAACAGGGGTAAAATCCCTGTCAATACCAGCGGCAGAATTAAGCTGGAAAAGAATATTAGAGATCTAAGAAGTAAGCTCAAAAGCGAGATTATAATAGAAAATTTCGAAGAAGCAGCAAGAATAAGAGATGAGATAAGAAAATTGGAGAAGAATATATATGACCAGTGAGAATTTTTTCCTGTTAAAAAATAAAACCGGCAAAACCAGTCCTAAAAATAACAGGAACAGAATTATCCTAAATACGACTGTCAGACTGTTGAGAAATATAACCGGATATAAGTTTACCAGCAGCAGCAGCGGCAGGGAAAAAAGTATTTTGCTAGAAAAAATAAAGAAATGTGTTGAAGATATAAAAGAGCTCAGGAGTTTCAGGTTCCTTTTGATTAAAAATTTGCAGAAGATACAGAGGGATCTGCTTCTTGAGGATTACATGATAAGTACCAAAATGGCGGATAAAGTACAGGGAAAAGGATTGTTTATAAGATCCGGTCAGGATAAGGGAGAATCATTGTCGATTGCAATAAATCAGGAGGATCATCTGATGATACAGAGTGTCCGCAAGTGGCTCAACATTTTAGAAGCGTACCATGAAGTCAATGAGATAGAGTCGCATTTGGAAAGTAAATTAAACTTTGCTTTTGATGAGAATCTTGGTTACCTTACAACAAGTCCTATTAATCTGGGAACCGCCCTTAAAATATCTTTTATTACTCATCTACCCGTAATGGCTGCAAGCCCCAGAATTGCTGAATTTGTAAAAAAATTAAACCAGGTGGGGTGCATAATACATGGATATTTTATGGGTGATTCGGAGGTTATCGGCAATTTATTTAAGATTTCAAATACAGTGACCCTGGGCAAAGGTGAGGAAGATATAGTTGAAGAAATACAAGCAATTTGTTTAAATATAATTGATGATGAGCAGAATGCCAGAAGGAAATTAAAGAAGAACGACCTTCTGGGGATTAAAGATAATATATATCGTTCCTTTGGTTTGCTTAAGTATGCTAAAATATTATCATATGAGGAGTCTGTTGAGCTCCTGTCCATAATCAGGCTGGGACTTGATCTGGACCTTATC
>CAZHOY010000011.1:0-15435 GCA_964534695.1 uncultured Actinomycetota bacterium
AGAACCTTTCTTACTCTGGGATAAAGCCCGGCACCGTAATTAAAACCCACAATGGTAGAAAATCCCTGTGTAATCCCGATCAGCGGCATCTGGATAAGGCTCAGCAGCCTGAGGCCGATTCCCATTATGGCAATATACAGATCACTTCTATAAAATAGGAGCAGCCTGTTAAAAATAAGAATTATAAAGCTGGCCATAGCGGACCTTATAAAAGACGGAAAACCCAGGGAGAGTATTTCCCTGGCCAGAGAAACTTTTATCTTAAATATGGAGATATTAATCTTAAAAATGCTCCTGCCGAAAAGGATATAAAAAATAATATAGGCTGAGCTTATGGCCTGGCTGATAACAGTGGCAATAGCCGCACCCCTTATTCCCATGCCCATTGCAAAGATAAATATGGGATCAAGAACTATATTCATCAGGGCTCCAATTCCCATAGCGTACATGGCAGCTCTGGGGCTACCTTCTGCCCTTATGCAGCTGTTGCTGCTTATGGAAAAAGAAAGGAAAATAAAACCGGCCAGGGTTATATAGGCATAGTCCCTGGCATAAGGCAGTACACGGGCCGATGCTCCAAAAAATACCAGAAACTTATCCATAAAAACATAGATGAGAATCATACAGAAGGCGCTTATCAGCAGGTTAAGCAAAAATGCATTTCCAAACACATTCCTTGCTTTATCTTTTTTGTTTTCCCCCAGTGCCCTTGAAATGACAGAGGCACATCCTATACCCAGCATAGTCCCGATACCCATTATAATGAGCTGTATGGGCAGCACTATGGAAAGTGCAGCAATGGCAAGAGAGCCTACACCCTTGCCTACAAATATTGTATCTATGATATTATAAAGAGCACCTACTACCATTCCGATGGTAGCAGGTGCTGAAAATTTAAGCAGAAGGCTGGTTAAATTCCCGCTTAATAGCAAATCTCTTCTAGACTTCATATACACATATTATTTATAATCCTTGCAATAATCTATGATGTTGATATTTAAATATATGTTATTGATTTAAGATATTCTGAAAGAATTGATTCTTTTCTGCTTCATTATAGCCAACGGCACTGGACTTGCCGAACCACTGCGGCCATGAATTAAAAGTAGTAATAGTAATATCCGAACTGTTCATGGAAAGTACTACCGGCAGTATCTGTGCTGCCTGGCTTATTGATATATTGGTCCAGACATATTGTCCCATTACATTTAAAAAATTGGCCAGATTTCCGGAGTTAACCATTGATCTCTTCTGCAGCATTAAATCAGCCAGAAGCATAGCCGATTGCCTCTCTCTGGAATATGCACCTCCGCCGTAAATATATCTTCCATGTCTTGCTCTGGAAAGGCCAAGCGCCTGAGTTCCATTTATATGATGGGTTCCGGTGCTCAGATAACATCCTGAGAATCCATCGGCTATATTTTCTTCTACCGTGATACTAACGCCGCTAAAATAATCAATCAGAGGCACAAACCCGTCAAAATCGGTTATTACATAGAAATCAATCTTGGCACCTGTAAATTGTTCAAACTTGCTAACGGCATAATCGTTACCCCCTGAAGCATGATACCCGTTAATTTTACGCCCTCCGAACCAGGTATCACGCGGTATGGTAACCAGATAAGCCTTTTCGGTATCAAGATTCATATGAACAAATACATTAATATCTGTCCTTCCACTGACTCTGCCGCCTGCTCTGTCATGGGCACTGTCATCTCCCCAGATAATAAAATTAACTTTCCTTCCCGCATGGAAACCTGATACTCCGCTTGAACTGTAACCCGAGGCCGCTGAAGCAGTGTAAGCCGGGGCACCGGCATAAGACGTAATGCCGTAGTTATCACACAGCTGGGCAAATTCCTGCGACTTCAGGAAACCATCCAGAACAGATTTCCTGCTCATACCGCCCGCCAGTCTTTCCAGCCAGGCACCATATCCGCCTGCATCAGTTTCTCTGTTAAAAAACGCCCTATAAAGTATGGTAACAAATACTTCGTTCGAATGATTCTGGCCGGTAAATTCTTCACTGAAGACAAAACCTTCCGCAACATCCGCGCCGGTTCTGGAGCCATTCAAAAGACGTCCCACCCACTCATTTAGTCCTTCAGGATCAGGTTGTCTTCCCAGGCACTGTACGTAAAAACGGGTTACGAAGCTCTGCACCTGTTCCGCAGAACCTCCATTAATGGTAGCGGGAAAAAGGGTTATAACCAAAACTCCCACCAGAACCACTATTAAAAGGTATTTGGATAAGGAAAATATTTTCCTTATCATAGTTTACTCCCTATAAAATTAAATGATAATTGTACTCATTGAAATTTCACACCATTATATAGTATGTAAACATTTTTTCAAAGTTAAAAACATTAGATAATACATTGTTTTAAGAAGATATCTTCGATTTTATTCATTCCCAGCCTGGTCAGTGCAAAATCATACTTTACCGGGTCATCCCTGTTAATCTTCCTGAAAGCAGAGGTTATCTCCAGAGCAGTTTTAATATTCGCCTGTTTCCTTGCGGTTATACCTAATTTGGCTGAAATCCTGTATATATGAGTATCAAGGGGAATAATTAATCCCGATTTTGGTACTTTTTCCCAGCCTCCCGGATCCACGTTATCTCGGCGCACCATCCAGCGTAAATAAAGGTTCAGTCTCTTAAAAGCGCTTAATCTCATTGGTGAAGGTATTAGACTGTTGCATCTGTTTTCTGTGGAAATATTAAGAACAGCTGCAAAATTCAAAGCAGCAGGGAGAACTGTTTTTTCTTCTTTTCTCATCCCTGTTACAAAACAATTGTTCAGGGACCCGTATTCCAGAATGGCGTTTTTTGCATTAATAAGCAGACAGGATAATTCTTCTCCAGTGGTAAATCTATGTTTGAAATCCGTGAAGGTTTCGTAAATCAGATCATTTGAAGATTCTTTCAGAAACAGTAAGGGGGTGGGTGCCATTCTTTTCAGAACCAGTGTCACGCTTTTAAGTATCTGGGCCACCCTGCCGTAGGCTAATGACGAGGCAACCAATCCTGCAATCTCGCGGTTATCCACATTTTCATACCTGTGCAGGAATTCCAGAGGATCAGGATGAACAAATTTCCTGTTATTATAATATTCATATAATCTATCTAACTTTTTTTTAAGCCCTGTCAACTCCATTAATTCATAAACTTTAGTATAAGTTCCCCATATCGGCAATTTCTTTATGTTTTAAATGTATTTTTCCAGCCATCTGATCCAGAAGTGCCAGATCTTTATCTTTAGGATACCCCTTTACCACCACCGGCTCTATAATCTCGAGCTTCAAAGTAGACACCAGATCCTTGAGCATGTCAATGGTTTTTCCGCCCCACCCATATGAGCCTATTATGGATATGAACTTTAATTTTGGCCTTAAGGCCCTTATCAGGTAAGCAGCATATACTACATTGGGGTGAGGACCGGCCAGCACAGTAGGAACTCCGATTACCACTGTAGCAGTATCAACCAGTGCCATGGCAAGCTCTCCGATATCAGAATCGGTAAGATGAAAGACTTTAACTGTTATTCCTTTTTTATCCAGAGCCTGGCTCAAATGCTTCACCATTTCTTCCGTACTGCCGTGCATTGATATGTAAGGTATTACAACTTCATTTTTCACCTTATCCGATGACCATTCCTTATAGGCACCTATAATGAAATCCATGCTATCGTAAACAGGACCATGACTGGGTGCGATAATCTCTATATTAAGGCCCTTAATCTTTTCCATATTCTTTATTATGCTGGTTCTAAAAGGCATCATGATTTCAGCATAGTAGCGTTTTGCAGCACCGTATATCTTTTTCTCATCCTTTACAAAAAGTTCATCGGTTGCATAATGGGAACCGAAAAAATCACAACTGAAAAGTACTTTGTCTTCCTTTAGGTACGTGACCATTGTTTCGGGCCAGTGAACCCAGGGAGTAAAAATAAACTTAAGTGTCTTATCTCCCAGGGAAATTGTATCCCCTTCTCCTACCGTTATAAACCTTTCCTCCGGTATCCGGAGCAAATCAACAAGCATCGACCTGCACTTCTCATTGGTTACAATTCTGGACCCGGGGTATTTTTTTATAAGTTCAGGCAGTGATCCCGAATGATCCTGCTCTGCATGGTTCGATATAATATAATCTATTTTTTCAATGTTTAACTGCTTTAAATTATCATCCAATACACTGTACATTGGCGGATCCACGCTGTCGATCAAAGCAGTTTTTTGAGACCCTTTTACCAGATAAGAATTATAAGAAGTCCCATCGGGAAGGGGGATCAGTTCATCAAATAACCTTCTGTCTCTGTCTAGGGCTCCCACGAAATAAACATTTTCTCTTATTTTTTGCACACTCACTTTTATTTTATCCTTTCTTTATCACACGTATGACCACACCTCTGAGAAAAGGTGTGGTCATACATCAACTATATGTGTATTATTTGCGTGTTATTTTATCATTTATTTCTTCCACAGCCCATGGATATTGCAGTACTCCCTGGCAACTATATTATCTGATTTTATGCAGAACTCAGCTTCAGGCGCATCTCCAGGCTTTAGGAACTGCCTGTAGGCTATTTGCCTGTAGGCTATTCCATCTACTATTGCCTCAATCCATTCAATATAATGCTCTTCTATCATAGGATGGGCAACACTTCCTACTTTAACCTTAAAGCCGCTTTCGGTTTTTTCAATTACGGGCACGTGCTTTTCCAGGGCAGCATCAACAGTATTTTCCTTATACAGCTTCATGGGCTGGTCACAGCAGACAAGTTCTCCCTTTCCTTCATGCAGAACCTCTACAATATTGCCGCAGACCTCACACTTGTATATTTGCAATTTCCCGGTCATTTCATCCTCCTTTATATAATCTTAATATATTCTCTTATAACTATAAAAATAGTGCAAATAAAAACCGGCCAGGGTCACAGGGATTTTACAGCTTTTTCTATTATTGCTCCAATTTCCCTGTAGTTCTCATTTTTGAATTTAAGCCGCCGCCCAAAACTAATCGTTATCAGGGGCCATCTGGGCAAGTGACCCCACGGCAGTATTCCATTTCTTAAAATATTAAAAAGTCCCCTGATTCTTACCGGAACTACAGAAATTTCCATATCTGATGCTATTACTCCCACTCCGGGCTCAAAGTTTTTGATATTGCCGTCTGTAGTTGCCCTCCCTTCAGGATAAATTAAGATGGACCATCCCCTGCTTATCAGTTTTCCGATATTTTCCATACTCTGTTTGAACCCGTATGTTCTGGAAAGAGGGCAGGCATTAATAAACAAGTTCACCAAAAGATAAAAGCCAACCGCCTCTACCGCTCTCCTCAACCATATGTCCGTGCCGTAAAAGAAATGATTAAAGTGGTGCTCTATGGACATCAGGGTTGTCAGCTTGTTCCTTAATAGCGGCGGCAGTGAATAAAGAATCACAAAAGTATCCAGATGGCTGCTGTGGTTTGAAGCAAAAACAACCGGACCGTCCAGATTTTTTAAATTTTCTTTTCCCTTAACTTTAAGCCTGTAAATTATGAACATAAATGGGTATAAGATATATTGTAAAGTCATCCTGATTATACGGACAGGAGCCCAGTAGGGTAAGTTGTAAAACGGTATTTTACGGGAATCTTTTTGCGAGGATTTAACCAGATTTTCAATCTCTTCAACAGTAGTACTGCCCGTAATAAGTGAATCATCCAATTCCATATCGTACTTCTGTTCTATGGCATCTGCGAGCTGAATAAGATCAAGAGAGTCAAGACCAAGATCCTTTTCCAGTTCCGCTTTCTTTTTAAAATTTTCAGGCTTGATTTTATACAGGCTGCCGATAATCTGCATCATTGTATGTGGTTGTTCGGGAATTTTTGGCACTTCGGCCCCTTTCTTCATCTTCTTCGAATACAGGGCTTCCAGCACCTCATTCCTTTTAATCTTCCTGGTCGCAGTCCTTGGAAAATCATTGCCTTCCCATATGCCGTAGCTGTTTATATGCTGGTATACAGTTAATTTTTTATTTCCACTTTCGATTATCTCTCCAGGATTATTTCTATATTTATCTTCCAGTATCAATACTGCATGAATTTCCAGATTACTCCCGTATCCCAATCCTACAACCACACAATCTTTTACCGGTTTGAATGTCTTTAAAACGGATTCAATATCTTCCGGATAAATATTTATGCCATCCGGTCTTACTATAACCTCGTCTTTCCTTCCTTTAAAATACAGGTTGCCACTCTTATCCATTTTTGCCAGATCTCCGGTTTTAAACCAGCCTTTTGAAAAAGTTTTTTTTGTCAGTCCTGGATCCTTATAATAACCGGGGGTTACATTATCACCCTTTACATATATCTCATCTCCAACCAGGCGGATCTGCTGTCCGTCCAGAACACTTCCGATGGATCCTGCCCCGATACGGGCAGGATCGGCCAGGGTTATAAGTGGAGCCGTTTCGGTCAATCCGTAACCCTGAAAAATGGTGTATGCTATACACCTCCAGAACTTATCTAAATTGCTGTCAAAAGCAGCTCCACCCACAATTATGGCTACCAGCCTCCAGCCCAGCTTCATGTGAATATTAAGGAAAGCAATAAACCGCAGCGGCCATTTGATTTTCTTAAATATATTATATTTTTTCTCAAATCTTATATTGTCCAGATTAAAATTCTTAATTATATAATCCTTCAGCAGTTCCAATATTCTGGGAAGCGTTCCCAGAATCCATACTTTTTCTTCCCTCACCGCTTTTACTATATCCCGGGGATTGACACTGCCTGTAAAGACTACGGAACCTCCTATCATCATTGGAATATAGATTCCAATAAGCTGTCCGTACATATGGCTCAGCGGTACCACTGACAGAATCTTTAATTTCCACATAAGGCGAAAGAAATTTTTCCACCTATTCATAACCGGTAAAACGGATTTCAGATTAGCTTCAATATTACGGTGGGTTATCATTACCCCTTTGGGTACCGCAGTAGTACCGGAGGTAAAAACAATCTGCGCCAGATTATTATCGTCTACAGTTATATCCTTATGTTCAAAAGGCAGTATGGATGATAAACGCTCTTCAAAATCCTTCATTCCGATTGATTTTACACCAAAAAATTTTTTCTCACCGCTGCCGTATACTGCCAGTTTCGGATTCACTTTATCCCGAACTTTCCTGTCAAAATCATCACTGGAATTTACATCAAGCGGTACTGCAACTGCACCTTTCATCAGGCATCCCAGATAAGCTGCTATCCACTCGGGATGGTTCTGCCCTTTTATTATGACCCTGTCACCTACAGCTACACCGAGTTCCTGAAGCAGTCCCGCAAATCTTGCTGCATAATCATAGACTTTATTGAAACTCCAGGATATTGTCCTGTACTTTCCTCTGTAATAGAAATAATTTTTTCCGGATTTAATATTGTTATCGATATAGGCAATCAGACCCGAACCCATTAGATATCACCTGCTTTTGGAAACAGCATCATTAAAAGAATTAATTATCCTCAAAGGCAACTATCAGGTAATTGGCCTTCTATTTTATTATAGGCAGTTAAAATTCCTTAATCAATAGATGCGGAATTATAAACTATTGAATCTATAGTTAATTAAAACAGGAAGCGTTTAATTTAATGTCGATATAAATCAAATGATTAAAACTTTCAAGGATTAAGTGCCCGGTAAAATTCTTCCTTTGACTCTCCACCTGACATTATTTTCACCTGAAATTTTTTGCCTCAGGTAAGGAGATTTTCTAAGCAGCCAGTAACGGACAGCGGGTCTTACCAATTTAACCACATATCTTTTAAATCCCAGCGAAGTTTTTATTTCATTTATATAATCATCCAGAATACGATTCTGATAGCCCAGAAGCTTCTGGCTTTCTCCGGTGTCCATCCAGTCAGTGTAGAAAGGTTTTGATGCAAAAGCCTTCTCCGGCAGCATTCCGATTCCAACGGTGTCCAGAACTTTCTTTACCAGATCTCTCTGACGTATCTGGCAATGGGGACCTCCGCCTACAAGCAAAGTCCTGCCCCATACATCTTTGCTTACAGCTGCATTGGCAAAGGCAATACCCGCGTCATGGGCATGTATTACTTCAATTCTTGTATCCAGCGGAACATTAAAAAGCATGGGGTCAATTTTACATAACGATACAGAAAGTACTGCGCCTATCCTGAGAATTGCCCAGTCAAGGCCTGATATTTTTACAAGCTGTTCACAGGCTACTTTATGATGCGAGTAATTATCAGTGGGCATAACCTGATCATCTGCGGTTCTTGGCGGATGGGACTGCTGCGTTTTTCCAAAAACCGAAACAGAAGATGCAAACACAATCTTTGGCTTTCTGTCAAGTGACCTCATAACATTCAGGAGATTGCGGGTTCCTTCTACATTAATTTCCCACGACCAGTTTGGCCTTTCCTCACTCAGGGACGGAATTACAAAAGCCAGATGTATGACTGCATCCTGATTTGCCATTGCTTTCGCGACATCATCTCTGCTGGTTATATCCCCCCAGAATATTTCTATATCTGATTTAAATTTCCTGTAAATTTTTTCATTAGCTTTGGTTTTTAGTTCCAGAACACTAACTTTGCTGCCTTTTTTTACCAGTTCTTTTATGGTATATATTCCGACACTTCCAAAAGCTCCTGTAACTAATATATTCAATTTAATTTTCTCCTGTTTTTTAAATTTTTTACCAGTCTTTCATCTTATATAACAGCAGTTCCTTTGATTATAACTGCTGCACTTTCCCCGGCTACCTTTTCCCAGTCTGTCCCTTCCGGATCCAGCAGGCCCTGCATTATAAATCCAACTGCTACCGCTACTATCATCCTGGATACCACATCAGCATTAACTTTCTTTATCAGCCTTTTTTTAATTCCATCATTTATTATTTCTTTAAAAAGCTTCAGGTATTTCCGGTAAGACACTATGGTAATTTCCCTTAGCTTTGGATCCCTTGAAGCTTTAATCCATAATTCCAGGAAGATAGGCATCTGACCCCTGGCTTCCATAAAAACCGGATGGGCTTTTTTTGCTATGTTCATAAACAATTTCAGCATATTTCCTGAATCCTGTCTTGCAGAATCAAGATACCTGTCAAGTATTTCCAGCCACTGATTTAAAAGCTCCAAAAACAGGCTCTGTTTGCTGGAAAAATGATGGTAAAATGCACCCTTGCTCATTCCGGCGCACCTGCATATTTCAGCAACACCTGTGGCATCAAAACCATATTTTGCAAAGCATTTTTCAGCCGCTTTTAACAATTTGTCTCTAGACTTTCTTCCCTTATCCTTTAAATTCACTTACACTCCGCCTGTATAAATAAACATACCAACTGGTCGGTACTATATTAATATAATAATTTCCTCCTGTCAATATTAAATTCAATTATTTCCTGCCATTATCTATATTCTATAAATATGGAGCTGGGAGAAATAATAATCTGATCCGTTCTGAATACTTCTATTTGGGGTTCAACCTCTTCAACTTCAATTATATGACATAGATTCTTAAATAAAATCCTTGTCCCTTAATCTTCTTACAGTCATAACTATCTTTTTTATAAAATAAGAAGCAAAGAAAACTACCGCCAGAAGCAGCACAATAGTTGCTCCAGAGGCAATATCCAGTAAATAAGAAATCCACAGGCCCCCTATGGTTAAAATAATTCCCGTAATAACCGAGCTTATCATTAATTTCTTTATATCATATGTAAACTGCCTGCATATGGATGCCGGTATGGTAAGCAATGCTATTACAAGTATAATGCCTACGATCCTTATAAGAATAACCACGCTTAAAGCGATTATGCACAGAAGCAGTAAATATAGTATCCTGTTGGGAATACCGGTTATGGTTGAAAATTCCTCATCAAAAGAGGTAGCATAAAATTCCTTGAAAAATAATACCACAATTAGAATTATTACCAGATTCATTATAAGCATTATATACAGGTCGGAAACAGGGATGGTCAGGATATTTCCAAATAAATAACTGAACAGATCTGGTGCAAAGCCGGGTGTCAGATTAATGAACAGAATACCGGATGCCATACCTACCGCCCAGATTATCCCTATGACAGTATCCTCGCTTAATTTACTTTTTTTGCTGATAACTCCGATAGCTATTGCTGATAATATGCTGAAAGGGATTGCGGTAATAATGGGATTTATTCCCAGGAAGTAACCCAGTCCAATGCCTCCGAAAGCCGCATGTGAGATGCCCCCGCTTATAAATACGATTTTCTTTATAACCACATAGGTTCCTACTATGCCGCAGGTTATGCTTACTAAAACTGCAGCCATAACTGCATTTCTTATAAATTCATATTGAAAAATTTCTATCATTTCCTGTGCCTTCCCAGCACCCTGTGAGGTATGCCATGGGCGAGAATTTCTACAGGGCACTTGTAAGCTTCCTCGAGTTTACCCAGACTTCCTTCCTTGGAACCATGGTAGAATAATTTCCGGTTAAGACAGGCTATCTTTTCAACATAAACAGAAATTGCGCCAATATCATGGGTAACAAAAACTATGGCCATCCTGCTGCTGAGTTCCTGGAATAACTCATAAACTGATTTCTGCATCTTTGGATCAAGACCGGCCGTTGGTTCATCAAGCAAAAGCAGCTTCGGTTTTCTTACAATTGCTCTGGCTATGAGCACTCTCTGCAGCTGGCCGGTCGATAACATGCTTATATGTCTTTTCCCATACTTAAACATTCCTACTATTTCGAGAGCATTTATAACAGATTCTCTATCCTCCCATGAATATCTTTTAAACAATCCGTTATACCTTCCCATAATAACCAGGTCAAATACATTAACAGGAAAACTTAAATCAAAATATGCATATTGTGGAAGATAACCGATTAATTTCCTGCCTTCCCGGGGGTCCTTTCCAAAAACCTTAACCTTTCCCCTGTCCGGCTTTAGCAGTCCCAGTATAATTTTAAGCAAGGTAGTCTTTCCCCCTCCATTGGGTCCTATTATGGCCATAAAATCATTTTGCCTGATTGAAAAGTTTATATTTTCCAGTACTGGAAATTGATTATAATAAAAAAATATATTTTTTAAATCTATAATAATGTTATTTTTCATTCCAAACAATTCCCATTAACATATTATTTTATTCCAGAGCCTGACCAAAGGCTTCTGCTGCTTTCCTCATATTTGCCAGATAATCTTTTTCAAGCGGACTTATCAGAACTACCGATCCTCCGATCTCCCTGGCTATGGTTTCCGCACTTTTGACACTTAATTCAGGAGAAGCAAAAATCAATTTAATATTATACAATTTAGCCTGACTTATCAAATTTCTGATACCCTCAGCCGTTGGTTCTTTTCCTTCTTTTTCTATAATTATCTGTTCGAGATGGTAATCCCTGGCAAAATAAGTCCAAGCTGGATGGTAAACCAGTATTTTTCTATTTTTCTTACCGGAAAGAATTTTTCTAATTTCATTATCCAGCTCATCTAATTCATTTTGAAAATCAACTTTATTCTCATAATAAGAATTTCTGCCATCAGGATCTACTTCAATAAGTCCCGAATATATATTCTCAACCATTATTTTGGCGTTAGCAGGCGAAAGCCAGACATGGGGATTATAATTATGGTATGTACGCTCACCGGTAAATTCTTCCTCATTTAATTCGCCGTTTTCGTCTTCATGCTCAGAATTATCGGCACTTTCTATTAAATCTATTCCTCTGCTGCAATCCACCACCAGCATTTCACTATTTACACTGATTATTTTATCCGTCCACACCAGTTCAAACTCAATTCCCGAACCAACTTTTGCATATATTTTAGCTCTGCTGACTTCCTCCAGCTGACGGGGTGTTAGCTCATAAGTATGAGGGTTTCCCCCCGGAGGGATCATAACTGTCACCATTACTCTGTCCCCTCCGACCCTTTCTGCAAATTCAGCCTGAGGCAGTATGCTTACCACCACTCCGATTTTCTGTTCACCGGTATCTTCAGCTGCTTCTCCGGCACATCCTGCAAACATTCCGGCCGAAAAGATCAAAACTAAAAGATAGATTCCCATGAACCATATTTTTTTCATATATATTACCTGCGAAGGTTTTAAACCAATAAACATTTATAATGCCATTCCATATCCCATTGTAATATATTTAAATTATATCATCTCTGATATAAGCATAGCTAAACCAGCTGCAGTACCACAGAATTTTAAAAAAACTTAATCATTAGGAATAATCACAAACTATTGGCTGGCCCTGCCATTAAAGGTAATATGAATTTTTATATGATTAATTATTTTTTTCCTTGGACATAACAAACTTTTCTACCAGCATGGGGCTAAATTGAGTTCCCGAACATCTCTTCAGCTCTTCTATGGCTTCCCTTTCAGAAATCGGCTCCCTATAAGGCCTTCCGGCTGTCATAACATCAAAAGCATCCACAATAGATGCAATACAGGCGTTAATGGGAATGCCTTCCTCTTTTAATCCCTGGGGATAACCCGTTCCGTTCCACCACTCATGATGTGCCAGTATATCCTCGGCTATAGGTGCAATCTGGGGAGTTGATTCAGCAATCTTGTACCCTATTTCAGGATGTCTTTTTATGATTTTCCACTCCCTGGCATTTAATTTGCCCTTTTTCATTAAAATTTTATCAGGTATTGCAACTTTACCTATGTCGTGAAGAGCAGAAAGCAATACCAGCTCATCCAATTTATTCTGCGGCAGATTAATGGTGCTTCCAAGCTTCATTGCCAATTTTTTTAGGCGCTCCGCATGTTCTTTTGTCTCCCGGTTTTTCTCCCACAATACTCTTTCCAGTGATGTAATAATGGAGTTATGAATACTTTTCCTTTCAAGCAGCTTATTTTTATACATATTATTTTCCGCCTCTTTTATGACATCCTTTAAATCCTGGTCAAGGCTTTTTCTTGCTGAAACTCCCATGGATATATTTAACGGAATCTTCTGATCCCTGGTCTTTGCGCAGATTTTCTTTATCCTATGCAGCACTTCTTTCACGTCTTCTTCCGTAGATCTGGGCATGATTACAAAGAATTCATCTTCTCCCCACCTGGCAATGATATCTTCATCCCTGGAACAGTATTTCAATATTTTGGCCAGTCTTTTTAACAGTTTATCACCCTCTTCGTAACCAAAGGCATCATTTACCAGTTTAAGCCCATTCAGATCACATATTAAGAAATTTAAAGGCAGTTGCCTGTCTCTATAGATATTTACCAGCACCTTTTCAAAATAGGTCCTGCTGTACAGCTCGGTCAGCTTATCATGAAAACTTAAATATCTTATTCTCTTCTCCGCTTTCCTCTGTTCATTTATATTATTTAGAATCTCCATTCTGGCTCTGCCATTCCGGTGGGTTATTGTTCTGCCGGTAACCTCCATACTGGTTTTACTTCCGGTGCTCTTTAACCCTTTTATCTCATATGATGACCTGTATTCCGATTTTATCCTATCAACCATTATCTTCCGGTATTCCGGAGCTATGAACTTCAGCAAGCTTTTTCCAATAGGGTAAGAAGGGCTGCAGCCAAACATATTTATAAAAGCATCATTTACCTCCAGAATTTCGCCGCTTCTATGAATAACTATTCCGGAAAGCGAAGATTTAAATAATATGCCAAGCCTGTCTTTGTCCTCCCTGAATCTATCCTCTGCTTTCCTCTCCCGTGTAATATCTTTAATCATCACCTTAAAACCGACAATTTTATTATGCTTATTCTTTAAAGGTCCGAAATAAACCTCCCCAAAAAGAACATCCCCATTTTTATGCCGTTGGGTAATTTCAAATGGCTTGACCTCTTTTCCATCCATAATTTCTTTAAACATATCCAGATATCTGTGAATCTCATGGGTACTGAGGTTAACACGCTTGGTAAAATACTTACCGATTAACTGTTCTCTTGAATAGCCTGAAAACTTTAGTACGGCATAATTACATGATGTTATTATCCCCTCTTCATCTATAATAAGGATACCTACGGAACCTGTCTCCAGTATACTTTTATACCTGCCTTCAATCTCTGTCAGTGAATGCTTCAGGTGCTTATGCTCCTTCTCCGACTCCTCCAGATCAATAATTCTCTGGTGCATCTCTACCAATTTGTTTATAAGTTGTTCTTTGGTGATATTCTCAATATTCATTTCTAATATGTGTCACAAAAATAAAAGTCAGAAGTAAAATTACCCCTGACTTTTAAGATGTTAAATTCTCCCCTATATTTATAACTTATCTTTGTTAAAAAATAACAAAACCTCATTTAATCTCTATTTACCCTAATCTACCGGAGATTTATTACCAAAAATAAAAATTATGAATCATCAGTACTATTATTTCCCTTTAACCTGAACTGGTTTTCTTCACCCAACTTTAAGCCTTTGCTACTTCTCTCGCTATCCTCCAATACCAGTGCTTTTTCTTTGTCGTTATAGCCACCTGTTTTGTCTTCCGATATTTCACTGATGCTCTCGCCTATATCCATATTATGTTCAAAGTTACCATGTATAATTTCATCATTCTCTTTTAAATTTTCCTTATCAATCTTTCTCAGGAACATATTAAGCTCTTCTTTGATTAATTTCTTGATTCTGCTCTTGAATTCATCATACTCATACTGCAGATAATTTATGTCTTCCTCCAGCTCCTGCTTCTTTTTCAGCAACTCCCTGTAAGATTTTTCCAGAAGGGCTTTTCTACTCATGATTATGCCCTCGGCCTCCATTTTTACCTTATGTTTACTCTGGCTATCAGCTTCCACTGTGTCTGCTGTTTTAACCCTTTCGTTGGTATCTCTGCCTTCCAGGTTGTTGAGAAATTCTTCCAAGCCTTCTTTTTCTATCTTTATTGCTTTGTCAACTTTTATGGCAGGGAGCTTCTTTGAGGTTACCATATTTAAAACTTCCTGTTCGCTTACCCCCAGGACTTCAGCGGCTTGTTCAATAGTATAAAATTTATTATTTATATTCATTTTTCCTGTATTTAAGTAAATTTTTATAAATCTCTAATACTAGTTTTAGACAATTATAACATATTAAACAGATAAAAAAATCACTATCCTTACCTTATACTGCAGATGTTCTATCTTATTACAAACGGTATTGCAACAGCTATAGCTCCGGTAAATACAACTGCCAGAATGAAAAGATTATATCTGGTATTATAATTCACTAAAAGTGAAGAATCATAATACCCTTCCACATTCTGATCCTTATACATTCTTAAAAGGCCGTTTATCAGTTTTGACCTGGTCTGTTTACCTTTAAGCAGTCCGGATATTACAATCAGATTTATCACTATTACCAGGGATACAATTATAAACATTACAACAAAAAGATTAACCTCATCACGTGAATTTTCAGCAATGGAAGAATTAATACCCAGTGCCAGCAGGTTTAAAAAAATTGC
>CAZHOY010000012.1:0-15213 GCA_964534695.1 uncultured Actinomycetota bacterium
TTTGTTGCTGATATCAGCAGGGAGATAAAAATACCGGTTACTTTTGATTTTATGGCTGTTTCGAGTTATGGAGATTCTAAGGTAAGTTCAGGTATTGTAAGAATAACCAAGGATCTGGAATCCAGCATTGAGAACAGGGAAGTGCTTATAATCGAGGATATAATAGACTCCGGCAGGACCTTAAATTATTTAATAAAAAACCTGCAGGCCAGAAACCCCAAGAATGTGGAGGTATGTGCACTTCTGGACAAAAATGTTCCCAGAAAAACGGAGAATAAGGTTAAATATAAAGGATTTGATATTCCTAACAAGTTTGTGGTAGGATATGGTCTTGATTTTGCAGAGGAATACAGAAATTTTCCTTTTGTGGGATATATTGAAAATGAGTAGTAATTATATTATTATCTAGAAAGTGATAAAGAAAAAGTAGTCAAAGGAGTTGTTTTAGTTTGAAAAACAATAAAATTTTTAAAAGTAGAGGATTCAAGAACATAGCGTTATTAATATTACTTATAGTGGTTATGTTTTTGATTTTTAGAAATCCTTTTTTTCTCTCGTCTGAAGTTATAGATTACAATTTAAATGAGTTTGTTAAAGTAATAGAACAGGGCGGAGTAAGCTCTTCTACACCGATGGTGATTAAGGGCCAGGACAGGATAATTGAGGGTGAACTGGTGGATGGAACCAGATTTACGGTTTCATATCTGGAAGACTATAACGTTACACAATTCCTGCTGGATAAGGGCCTGCCCTTTAGGGCCGATAATCAGAAACAATCCGTATGGATTCAGATTTTAATAAGTGCCATACCTTTCGTTATAATGTTCGGCCTTATCTTCTTCATGATGAATCAGCTCCAGGGCGGAGGTTCCAAGGTGCTGCAGTTTGGAAAGAGCAAGGCAAGGATGGTAAGCAAAGGCAAGAAAAGAGTTACCTTTAAGGATGTGGCAGGAGTTGATGAAGCAGTAGAAGAATTAAGAGAAATCGAGGAGTTTTTGGAAAATCCGAGCAAATTTAAGGCCATGGGTGCAAAAATACCAAAGGGTGTCCTGTTATATGGGCCCCCGGGAACTGGAAAGACATTACTGGCAAGAGCGGTTGCAGGCGAAGCAGGAGTGCCGTTCTTCAGCATAAGCGGTTCAGAATTTGTTGAAATGTTTGTGGGTGTGGGAGCATCCAGAGTTAGGGATCTTTTCAATAAGGCTAAAGTAAGTCAGCCTTCAATAATATTTATGGATGAAATTGATGCGGTTGGAAGGCATAGAGGAGCCGGATTAGGAGGGGGCCATGATGAAAGGGAACAGACCTTAAATCAAATTCTGGTAGAAATGGATGGTTTTGACCAGGGCAGCACCGTAATTTTGATAGCTGCTACCAACCGTCCGGATATCCTGGACCCTGCGCTGCTAAGGCCCGGCAGGTTTGACAGGCAGATAGTGGTGGACAGACCTGATTTACTTGGCAGGGAGAAAATACTGGAAATACATGCCAGAGGAAAACCGCTGGATAAAAGTGTTAATTTAAAGACCATAGCCAAGCAGACTCCCGGATTTACAGGTGCCGATCTGGCCAATCTTTTTAATGAAGCTTCTCTTCTTGCAGCGAGACATGATAAGAAAAAGATAACCATGTTTGAAATAGAGGAAGCGGTAGAGAGAGTTATAGCAGGACCTGAAAAGAAAACAAGAATTATATCGGAGGAAGAAAAGAGAATAATAGCGTATCACGAATCAGGCCATGCCATACTTTCATATGTCCTTCCCCATACTGACCCTATTCATAAGATGTCTATTATTTCAAGGGGCAGGGCTCTGGGTTATGTGATTACTCTTCCTGAGGAAGACAGGTTTCTAAAATCAAAAAGGGAACTTCTGGACAATATTACCCAGCTCCTGGGAGGCAGAGTAAGCGAAGAGATGAACTTTAACGATATAACCTCGGGTGCCCAGAATGACCTGGATAGGGCCACTAAAATTACAAGAAAAATGATAACAGAATATGGGATGAGCGAAAAGCTGGGACCGGTTACCTTTAAGGGTGAGGAGGAAGAAGTATTTTTAGGAAAAGAAATAGGGTCAAGGCCCCATTACAGCGATAAAATTGCTTCTGCCATAGATGAAGAGGTTCATAACATAATTATGGATAGTTATGATAGGGCAAGAAAGATACTTAAAGAGAATAAGAAAACTTTAAATAATCTGGCCGATGAGTTGATGAAAAAAGAAACTCTCACCAGGGAAGAAATACTCAAAGTATTATCCAAAGTGGAAAGCAAGAAAAGCAAGAGGGTTGAGCAGGTGGGGGCAAAAAATAAGATTTCGGATACCAGAAATATAAAAAGTAAAGCTGTAAAAAAGAAAACTGCAAAAGCAGCTGGTAAACGGTAAACGTAAAGAGGCTTTTATAAGAGAAGCTTTTTAATTTCCAAAAAATAAGCCAAACATTTTAAAAATCAGCTTTCCAGCATTTCCGGAGGGCTAAGTTCATCATCATTTACAGGCAGCAAAATGGTTTCAGTTAAATTACCATAACAGGATTTTATATTAGATTTAAATATAATATTAATTTAAGTCAGGAGCTAGCCATTGGATAGAAAAATGATAGAAGAAGGAGTAAGGTTAATACTGGAAGGTATCGGGGAAGATACAAACAGAGAAGGCCTTAAAGGGACGCCGCGAAGGGTAGCTGAGATGTATGAGGAAATATTCAGCGGGATCGGACAGGATCCATCTACAGAACTTGGATCGATGTTTGACGAGAACCATGATGAGATAATACTGGTAAAAGACATACCCTTTTATTCGGTATGCGAACATCATATGGTGCCTTTCATTGGGAAGGCTCATATAGCCTATGTTCCCAGCAAAGCCGGAAAAATTATTGGCCTGAGCAAGCTTACAAGAGTGCTGGATATTGTAGCCAAGAGGTTGCAGGTTCAGGAAAGGCTGACTTCAATAGTGGCGGATACCATTATGAAAAAAATCAATCCCAGAGGCGTTCTGGTCATTGTAGAAGCGGAACACCTGTGTATGAGTATGAGAGGGGTCAAGAAACCGAATACATTAACAGTAACTTCCGCGGTAAGGGGCCTGTTCAGGGAGAACCCGGCTTCAAGGGCTGAGGTACTGGCCCTGATTAAACAAAATAAATAAAATATGAAGTTTAAAATAAGAGCTTTAAACATAAAAACCAGGCAGGAAGGTTTAAAGGAATTTAAAAACATAGGGGCCACTTCTGCCGGGTCCCATATAATGATAAATAAAATATTTCCGGTATCTCTAAAAGTCAGGGATATTAATCCACTGGCTGCAAATATTTTAAAGCAGGAAATGCTGGCAAGAGGCGGGGATGTAGTCACTTCCAGAGACTCGCTTATGGTTGCCGGCGGCAGAACAGATATTATTATTCAGGGCACATCCAAAAGCATCAGAAATCTAATCGAAAAGATAAGAAAGCAGCCATTTGATCTCAAGGCCCTGTCTGGCAACCTGGAAAAATATCTGGACAGGCTGGATGAGAATAAAAAGCAAAAAGAGCTTGACATAGGTAAAAAAAAATTTAATCTGGAAAAAGATATTCTGGTGATGGGCATTTTAAATGTTACACCGGATTCTTTTTATGATGGTGGATATTATTTTAAAAAGGATAAAGCCTTGAACAGGGCTGAAGCCATAGTCAAAGAGGGAGCGCATATAATTGATGTGGGAGGAATGTCGACCAGGCCCGGTTCCCTTCCCGTAAGTCTAAAACAGGAAATAGAAAGAATTATTCCCATAATAGAATATATCGGCAAAAATCATAATATTTTAATATCTGCCGATACTTACAGGTCAGAAGTAGCAGGAAGAGCCATAGATGCCGGGGCACATATCATAAATGATATCAGTGGGCTTTCTATGGATGAAGGTATGGCGGGAGTTGTTGCCAAAAGCGGCGTTTCGGTAGTTATTATGCACATTAAGGGGACTCCCGAAAATATGCAGAAAAATCCGGAGTATGAAAATGTAATAGACGAAATCTATGATTATCTTGAGGATAGGGCTGATACAGCAATCAATTCAGGAATAAAGCGGGAGAAAATAATTGTAGATCCCGGAATTGGATTTGGAAAAACCACAGAACATAATGTGGAGATATTAAATAAAATAAATGAATTTAAGATGATGGGATATCCGCTGCTTATAGGGGCTTCAAGAAAATCTTTTATTGGCAACATTCTGGATTTACCGGCAGAAGAAAGGCTGGAAGGAAGTCTTGCTGCGTCGGTTTGTTCGGTTATAGGCGGGGCAAATATCTTAAGGGCACATGATGTTAAGGAAACCATAAGGGCGGTAAAGATTGCCGAAAGTATTATTAACGGATTTTGAAATAAATTGGAATGTTTAAAATATTAATAAAGAATTTTAACTTATTTGGTTACCATGGTGTGAGGGAAGAAGAGAAGAGAAATGGCCAGAATTTCCGATTCAACATTGAAGTCTCTTTAGGCAGGGATAACCTGATAAGAAATGATTGCCTGGAAGATACCCTGAATTATTCTGAGATAATAAACATTATAAAGGATATTAACAATCAGAACAGATTCAATCTCCTGGAAACGCTGTCAAAAACAATAGCTGGCCGGATAATGGAGATGTCGCCAATGATAGGAAAAGTAAAGGTAAGAGTAGAGAAAACAGCTCCTCCCATAAAAGATAATCTGGAATCAGTAGGGGTTGAATATATGCTGGATAGGAAAAATTTAGAAGAGGGGAAAAAAGGTAAATTAAAAGACAGTAAAGTTGATGTTTATATGTCCCTTGGGTCGAATATTGAGAATAGAGAGAACAATTTAAGGAAGGCTGTTGATTTAATTAACAAAAATCCCAATATTGGCATACTTAAAGTATCTTCCATATATGAAACGGAACCCATGTATGTTAAGAACCAGAATTATTTTTATAACATCGTATTAAGGGCACAGGTCAATGGGAAAGTTAGCCCCTTTGAAATTCTGGGGTTTTTAAAGGGAATTGAGTTTAGCTTCGGTGGTAAAAAGGATAAAAGATATGGCCCAAGAATAATAGATATAGATTTATTATATTACGGAGAAATGTCTGTAGAATCTGATTTCTTAACCATACCCCATCCAAGAATAGAGGAAAGGAAATTTGTACTGATCCCTCTGGGCGAGATAGCTCCGGAATTTAAAATAAAAGGAAAGAGCATAAAGAAAATTATTGATGAAGGCAAACTTACTGAAAAGGTGACTCTGGCAAAGGATTGGTAAAATTCTTGCGGTGCACCACTCATATCCATTGCTCGCCTAGCGACACTATTTTTCGCAGGGGGGAGGTGAAGGCTATAGCTCACCTAGCATAAACCTTAAATTCAAAAAGAAAATCAAAGTTATTTGAATATAGAGAGCTTGGTATAATACCGGGCTTTTTACGTTAGATAAAGATTTAAGCAGGAAATCCTATAATGAATAGGAGTAACTTAAGAGATAATAGAGAAAATGTAAGTAAAAGTCCTGGACTGTCTTCCAGTAACTCCACTGGTTCCCCAAACAACAAAGAATATAATTCAATCCCGTTAAGTAGGTTTTATACTGAAAATTCATTCATCACTCTCTTCCTGATTCTAATTTATGTTAAAGTCACCAGAGTCTCGCTCTTTTTATACAAATCTTTTGAATTGTGTAAACAATAATTTTTAAGACATTCCATATCCAGATACTTTTTTGTGCTAATCTATTCCTCGTTATGTTATATAGCGAAAGCGCATATAACCTTTTGAAAAGTTTTTAGAGTTAACCACTTGTTTACAACTTTAAAATTAATATATATAATAAAGTCGTAAACTAGTATTTGAAAAGAATAGGAACAAGTAAAGGTTACAACTTGTTAACGACTTTTAAAATTCAATATGAGCAGAAGTTGTAAACAATAAATTTTAAACGATGGGTATTAAAGATTTAATTTTAAAAAAATTAAAAGAAAAAGGTGAGGTCAAGTCTTCAGAAATTGTGGAAGCTACCGGATATTCTCGTGCGTATATAAATAGGTATTTTAAAGAGCTTCGCGAGGAAGGAATTTTATTTCAGATAGGTAAAGCAAATAAAGCAAAATATATTCCCGCAACTGAGGGGATAATATCAAAAGAAAGAAAATCTATCAATAAAGTGCACAGGATACTTAATAGTGTAAATCTTCATGAAGATGAGGTTTTTAATAGTATTAAGAAACACTCGGGTATTGTTGAAAGTTTAAGTAGTAATGTCTCAGGTATTATTGAGTATGCTTTCACAGAGATGCTTAATAATGCAATTGAACACTCTAAGTCAAAAAGGATAGAAATAATTATTGAAAAAAGGATGAGCAATATAATATTTGAGGTAAGAGATTGGGGTGTAGGGATATTTAATAATATTATGAGTAAAAAAGGATTAAGCAGTGAAATGGATGCTATTCAGGATTTACTTAAGGGGAAGCAAACAACGGCTCCAACATACCATAGTGGGGAAGGGATTTTTTTTACTTCCAGAATAGGTGATATTTTAACAATACAAAGTTCTAATAAGAAACTTATTTTTGATAATTTAATAGAAGATATATTTATCCAAGATATTAAAAATACTCAGGGTACTAAAGTACTATTCTCGGTTAACCTTAATTCAAGAAGAGATATTAGCAAAATCTTTAATCGATATTCTGATAATAACTATGAATTTAGCAGGACAGAAGTTGCTATTAAACTTTATGTAGGTGATGTTAATTATGTATCACGTTCTCAGGCACGAAGGGTCTTAACTGGTTTGGAAAACTTTAAAACAATAGTACTTGATTTCAAGGGAATAGACACGATAGGTCAGGCATTTGCAGATGAAATTTTCAGAGTATGGAAAACAAAAAATCCCAGAGTAAATATTATATTTGAAAACGCTAACGAGAATGTCCTATTTATGATAAAAAGGGCACTTTCGGAAGAATGAGTAGCTAATCTTAATGCATGGTTTGGCCGGGAACAATGAATAGTTATAAATGTGGACCTGATTAAAAATAGATGTGGGCTCTTTTATCGGGATTAAGTCTTAATTTTCTTCAGTTCAGTACCAAATACTTTTAATTGTATTAAGGGCAACATTACAGATAATCTTTCCTTGACTAAAGGGCAAATAATCATAACAAAAATTATGGGCTTATGTTCATAATTAAAAATAGGATTTATTAATTTTAGATATTGAAAAGCAGGAGGTGAAGATATGCCAGGCTTTGATGGAACGGGGCCATCAGGACAGGGGCCATTAACTGGCGGGGGAAGAGGTTACTGCATTGCATCGGTTGAATCGGAGAAAAACATGCTGACTGGATATACTGGATATACTGGAATGCAGGGATACCCTGTAAGTTCTGGTTATCCTTACAGCTCTAATTATAGAAAATCTGGTATGGGCCGGTATAATTATTCTTTTTATGATAGGAGCAGAACACTTGTACCTCCTCAAAAAGGGTGGAATTATGTAAGAAGAGGATATAGGAGATTTTTAGGAATTAACTATGGAAGAGGTATAAGGGGAAGAGGTAGAAGATTTTAATGCTGTATTTATAAAAAAATTTATTTAAAGGAGGGAATATAAATGCCAAGAGGAGACGGAACAGGACCTGCGGGAATGGGTCCAATGACTGGAAGAGCTGCCGGATATTGTACTGGTAATACCGTGCCCGGATATGCCAATCCTTATGGAGGAAGATATCCTGGTGCCGGAAGAGCCTTTGGAGGTGGATTTGGCAGGGGAAGAGGATATAGAAATTGGTATGGAGCCACAGGTCTTCCCGGATGGTATAGATATAATGCAGGTTTACCAGCCTGGGGAGGAGTAAGTGGATATGGCACCCCATACGGGCCTGATATCGAACCTGAACAGGAAATAGAGGTATTAAAAAGCCAGTCAGAGGCTTTAAAGCAGCAGCTAGAGGAGATACAGACAAGAATGGATGGATTGTCAAAAGAGCAGAAATCAAAAAAATAAAAAAAAGATTATTAAGAAATAAAGGATAGGGATATTTTAAAAATATCTCTGTCCTTTGTTTAAGAAAAATTAAAAGGTGTATAAGTGAACAATATAATAGCTGATGAAGCGATTACCAAGAACATGGCAGGCGTAAAAAATAAGTTTATGGTTTTTAGTGGAAAAGGTGGCGTAGGAAAGACCACTGTTGCGGTAAACCTGGCTTATCGTATAATGACTAAAGGTTACAAGGTTGGCCTTCTTGATATAGACATACATGGCCCTCACGTAATAAAGATAATGGGTCTTGAAAAAGAAAAGCTAACCGGTACAGGAAATAAGATAAAACCAATTAAAATTTTCTCAGATATGAAGGTGATCAGCACTGCTTCAATGTTGGAGAGTGAAGACACCCCGGTTATCTGGAGAGGACCAATAAAAATGAAATTAATAAGGCAGTTTTTAAGTGATGTTAACTGGGGTAATATTGATTATATGATTATTGACTCTCCTCCGGGGACAGGAGATGAACCTTTAAGCATAGCACAGCTTATGCCTGATCTTAACGGAGGAATTGTGGTTACTACTCCACAAAATATTGCTACTATGGATGCTAAAAAGAGTATAAGATTTGCCCAGCAGTTAAAAATACCCTTTATAGGAGTGATAGAGAATATGTCCGGGTTTAATTGTCCCCATTGTGGGGAAAGAATAGATATTTTCAAGACCGGTGGGGGGCAGAGGATTGCTTCAGAGATGAATGTTGAATTTCTGGGGAGGATTCCATATGATAATAAGGTTATGAGTTTAAGTGATGAGGGTAAGATATATTTAAAGAATTATAAAAATGGTACAGCTGTTAGTGAAGCATTCAGTCATATATCCAGTAAAATTATAAGTTTAAATTAATTTTTTACTTTCAGATTTAGGGAGTGGAGGGCTTGTTTTGTTTTATGGTCCGGTATTATCAAGAAGATTTGGTTATTCTCTGGGGATTGATTTAATCCCTTTTAAAGTGTGTGTATATGACTGTATATACTGCCAGCTTGGAAGGACCACAAACAAGACTATAAAGAGAAAAAAGTATGTTGATATTGATTTTAAAGAATTCGAGGAAGAACTTATAAGAAGAATAAATGAGAGCCCCTGTCTTAACTATATTACTTTTTCAGGCTCGGGTGAACCGACTTTAAATAGTGATATTAAAAAATTAATTGATATAATTAAAAAAAATTCTGATATTCCCGTGGTTGTGCTTACCAGCGGGGGAACCCTGGGGACTAGCGGTGTTATTGATGATATAAAAGGAGCAGATCTGATAAAGATTTCCCTGGATGCACCTGATAAAAGATTACTGAAAAAAATAAATCGTCCCTGCAAGGAAGTTAGTTTTGAAAAGAATATATCGGGTTTGAAAAAGTTGCTGGATAATTTTAGCGGAGATATATGGCTGGAGATAATGATTCTTGAGGGTATAAATGACGACCTGGGTTCGGCATATATGTTTAAGAATATAATAGAATATTTGGGGAGGGGTATTAAAAATATTCATCTGAATACAGCAGTCAGGCCTTCGGCTGAAAATTATCTAAGATTGCCCAGAACGGAGAGGATGGAGGAAATAAAAAAAATTCTGGGAGATAAGGCCCGGATAATAGAGAAGGTTAACAGTAAAAGATATAACAGAAAACTGGTAAAGGTGGAAAAAGAGATAATTGAATTACTTAAAAGAAGACCGGTCAGCCTAAAGGAGATAGCCTTTTCTCTGGGCTTAAATCTGAATGAAGTAATTAAGATTATTGATAAATTATTAAATGATGGTGAAATAAAGTATAGTGTAAGTAGAAATATTAAATATTATTTTAAGTCATAGGAGTTAAAAAAATGAAGATTGCTATCTCAACAGATGGTAATGAAGTTTCACCTCATTTTGGGAGGTGTCCGCAATTTACCATAATTAATATTGAAGGCAGTAAATTAGTGGGTAAAGAAGTTATAGAAAATCCTGGGCATCATCCCGGTTACCTGCCTCAGTATCTGAATAAAATTGGAGTTGGCTGCATAGTAGCCGGGGGAATGGGAATGAGAGCTAAAGAACTTTTTAACCAGACAGGTATTGAAACTATCCTCGGTATTGGAGGCAATATTGAAGAAGTTATAGGTAAAATAATTGATGGTTCCTTAGAAGGGGGAGAAAGTATTTGTCAGCCGGGCTTGGGAAAAGGTTATGGTGTTGAAAAAACAGAATGTGATCACGACTGATTTTATAATAAGCTAATTAATTTTTTTAATAGATTTGAAAGGAGTGATATTTATGCCAAGAGGAGATGGAACTGGACCCACAGGTCAAGGTCCCGGAACTGGTAGAGGCTTAGGACGGGCAGGAGGTAGAGGTAGAATGGGAGGACAGAGTATGGGTCCCGGCGGAAAGTGTGTATGCCCTAGCTGCGGCACTATAGTTGATCATAAAATAGGAGTCCCATGCTTTGAGATAGTTTGTCCGAAATGCGGCACTAAAATGGTAAGAGATATGATATAGAGATGGCGGCCAGACCAGTAATAGATAAAATAGTAAATACCATACCTCTATTTATATATTACAAGCCGCAGGGTATTCCCATTAATAAATTAGATGAGCTGAATTTGGCCATGGAAGAAATTGAGGCCTTAAATCTAAAGGACAGACAGGGGTTGGAACAGGTTGAAGCTGCCAGAAAAATGGGCATATCAAGATCTACTTTTCAGAGGCTTTTAAAATCTGCCAGAAAAAAAATCATCGCTGCAATTATAGAAGGAAAAGCAATAAGGCTTGAAGGGGGAAACTATATCCCTGATAAGGATATTATTAGAAAAAAGTGCCTTAAGGGAAATTATCACTATCACATAAAGAGAGAAGACTTAAAGCGAAAAGGTCAGAAATATAAGGTGAGTAAGATAAAATGTTCCAAATGTGGTAGGAGATTGATTGTATTTAGATAGTTTAATATCTACATTAAATAACAGATAGGAGAACAGCAAGATGAAAATTGCAATTTCTTCCAGTGGAACAACGCTTGAATCAGGCGTAGATCCAAGATTCGGGAGGTGCCCTTATTATATTATTTATGAAACTGAAAATGACAGTTTTGAATCTGTGGAAAATAAAAGCGGGCAGGCGGCAGGCGGCGCCGGTATCCAGGCGGCGCAAATAATTTCCGATATGAAAGTAGAATCATTAATAACCGGAAATATCGGGCCCAATGCTTTCAGGGTTTTGTCTGCAACATCTGTTAAAATTTATTCCGGAGCCACTGGCAGTATAAAGGATGCTATAGAAAAATTTAAAAAAGGGGAATATAAACAAACTGGCGGTCCTGATGTGGAATCACATTTTGGGATAGGCAGAGGGTAAGCAGAAGCAGGTGAAGAATTGGTAATATCAGTTGCCAGCGGGAAAGGTGGAACCGGAAAAACAACAGTAGCTGTCAATCTAGCTTTATCTTTGAATAATGTACAACTGCTGGATTGTGATGTCGAAGAACCTAACTGTCATATTTTTATAAAACCGGTTTTTAAGAGTAAAAGTAAAGTCTTTATTCCCATTCCCGTAGTGGACCAAACAAAATGCGATGGATGCGGACGCTGTCAGGAAGTCTGTATATATAATGCTGTTGCAATTGTCAATAAAAAGGTACTTATATTTCCCGAATTATGCCATGGCTGTGGTTCCTGTACTTATTTTTGTCCGCATGATGCCATAAAAGAGGAAAATGAAGAGATAGGTATTGTTGAAGTTGGTAAAAAGAGTGGCGTTCAATTTATCCATGGAAAGCTTCACATAGGCAAGATGATGGCCCCACCGGTTATCAGGGTGGTTAAAAAGTATATCAATAAAAAAAAGACTGTAATTATCGATGCACCTCCCGGGACTTCCTGTCCCGTAATTACAGCCATAAAAGATACTGATTTTGTTATTCTTGTAACCGAGCCCACACCATTTGGACTAAACGATTTAATACTGGCTGTGGAAGTAGTGCGAAAACTTAAGATTCCATTCGGGGTTATAGTTAACCGTTCCGATCTCGGCAATGAAAAAACAGATGAGTATTGTGCCAGGGAACATATTTCAATATTGATGAAAATACCTTTTAGTAAAAAAATAGCCGGGATTTACTCCCGGGGTGATTCCATTGTTGAAGTAATGCCGGGATATAGAAAAAAATTCCGGGAATTATTTGAAAAGATAAAAAAGAATAAAGATAAGCAGGGCGTAAAGTAAAATAAGATTTAATCAAAATGAAACAGATTGTTATTATAAGCGGTAAAGGCGGTACGGGAAAAACAGTCATTACAGGTGCGTTTGCAGCACTGGCCAGGGATAAGGTTATGGCTGATTGTGACGTGGATGCAGCAGATTTGCATTTACTGCTTGGTTCCACCATAAAAAAAACATATGTTTTTAAAAGCGGTTTTACGGCTTTTACGCACAGGGACCGCTGTGAAGGTTGTGGTGCCTGCAGGATGGTATGCAGGTTTGAAGCCGTAAGGGAAAATTTTTCCATAGATCCTATTTCCTGTGAAGGGTGTGCGTTTTGCAGTTTTGTCTGTCCCCGGCAGGCAATAGAGATGAAAGCAAATATTTCCGGCAAATGGTTCATATCCGAAACAAGATTTGGCCCGTTGGTCCATGCCAGACTAGGCATTGCCGAGGAAAATTCAGGAAAACTGGTTGCCCTGGTCAGACAAAAAGCGGAGGAGATTGCCATAGAGAAAAATTGCAAGTGGGTTATTATAGACGGTTCACCTGGTATTGGATGTCCGGTTATTGCTTCTATTACCGGTGTGGATTGCGCTGTAATAGTAGTTGAACCAACCCTTTCGGGACTGCATGATGCCCGGAGGGTAATTGATGTTGCAAGACACTTTAATGTCCCGGTAAGGGCGATAATAAATAAATACGATTTAAATTGCGATATGACTGAAAAAATAGAGCGCTGGTTCAAAGATAAAAGTATTAAAATCCTGGGTAAAGTAGGTTTTAGTAAAGCAGTGGTAAGGTCGGTAGTTGAGGGGAAGACAATAATAGAGTATTCGGAAAATAAAGTAACCAGGACGTTACGTGACATATGGAGACTGATTGAGGAAGAATTATAGATGAGATTTATTCCTGAAATATCCATTAAGGAAACCAAAGCAAATCACAAAGATTTCATGAAACGGATTTCTATTTATCGGAAGAGAGGTCTTGATTTCATTGGAAGCCGGAAGTTCATGCTAAAAAAATCAGGACCTTTAAGAGGCAGCATTCTGGAAATAGGCACCGGAACAGGATATACAACACTTGCATTAGCCATGGATAACTACAAATTTATTTCCATAGACAAAGATGAGCAGGCTTTGAAAATAGCGGCGCTTAACCTTGCTTATGAAAACATTCTTGGCAATGTTAGATTTTATATAATGGACGGCAAATTATTAAGTTTTGATAATGGGAGCTTTAAAAATGTAATCGTTGTTAATTTGTTTCACCATATAATTGATGTTGATAAAATGTTTTCCGAGATAGATAGGATACTTTGCTCCAATGGCATGGCTGTCCTGGCGGATTTTAACCAAAGAGGCATGGAAATAGTAAATAGTGTTCATAAAGAAGAAGGGCGTATGCATGAAGATAGTGATGTTAGCAAAGATTATGTATATTCGCATTTTAAGGGTTTAGGGTATGACATCAAAGAATATCATGAAAAGCATCACTGGCTTCTAATTGCCAGGAAATTACTTCAGGAGTAAGAGATGAAAGTAGAGATTCTTTTTGACAAGGAGGCGATTGACAGAAGTCTGCATACCGGATGGGGAGTATCTTTCCTGATTAACCATGAAGTACTATTTGATACGGGAGAAAACGGCTGCTGGCTCCTGGAGAATATGAGAAGTTTAAAAGTGGACATTGATAAAATAACGGCAGTGGTAATTTCCCACGACCATTGGGATCACACAGGAGGGCTCTGGGAGTTATTGAAAAATAAGGAGGGGCTTAAGGTTTACGCATGCCCCATTTTCGGCCCAGAGTTTAAAAAGAAAGTTAAAAAGTTAAAGGGCAGGCTTATAGAAACGGAAAAGACTACTGAAATTGCAGAAAGAATATTCGCAACAGGTGAGATTGCCGGTGAATATAAAGGAAGATATATATCCGAGCAGGCTTTGGTTGCAAGAACGGAGAAAGGGCTTACAATAATTACGGGATGTTCCCATCCCGGGATAATAAAGATTGTAAAACAGGTCAAAAAGGATTTTCCTCATATGAAAATTCATCTGGTATTCGGTGGATTTCATCTAATAGGTAGATATATAAGTAGCTATATGGGTGGATATGGTCGGAAAGCAAAACGTATAGCGGAAGAGCTTAAAAAGATGGGAATAGGAAAAGTCGGCCCTACTCATTGTACGGGATATGGTGCGCAGCTAATTTTCAAAAAGGTATTTAAAGACGCGTTTGTTTCCATAAAAACAGGACTGACACTTGAGATTTGAATAGGAAATAATAATTAAGGTTTGAATGTTTAAGAAATAGAAGCTGATTAATTAAAAAGGGGGAGATAAATATGCCAATTTACAGCTATGTTTGTAAAGATTGTGGGGGGGGATTTGATTTATTTGTTAGGATTAGCGGAAAAAATGACGAGTTAATTTGTAAAAAGTGCGGTAGTAAAAATATCCAAAAAACATTTTCCTCATTTAGTCTTGGTTCGTCATCAAGCAAGGGGAGCAAATCTGATAGTTCTTGTCCCACAGGAACCTGTCAGTTTAATTAACTTTGAAATAAGGGATTCATCCTGTAATATTATTATTTATTCTAATTAAAATAATATGAGGAGGTAAGAGTGATAGGACAAACAAAAAAACCTATTGAGGAAATTCTTGATTATCTTGATGGTAAGAAAAGGATAGTGATATATGGCTGCGGCGGTTGTGCCACTATTTTTCATACTGGTGGTGAACCTGAAGTGAAGGAGATGGCAGATATTCTTATTAAAAATGGAAAGGAGATTTTAGCTGCTGTTGCACCGCCTTTTGGAGAATTTACGTGTTATGCTCCCTGGAGTAAAAAACGGATGGCTGGTTATAAAAAACAAATTAATGATTGCGATGCCGTTCTCATGCTTAGTTGTGGCGATGGTTTACAGGTAGTACGGGAATATATATTAGAAAGTGAGTTTGGTTTAACCAAATCTATTTATCCGGCA
>CAZHOY010000013.1:0-14731 GCA_964534695.1 uncultured Actinomycetota bacterium
CCGTTTTCGCCTTTTCGTCTATTTCAAAATCCTTATTTATTTCCAGCTGCGGAATTATTTTTGCAAATTTTCCATAGATTTCAGTAGTTTTATAAGCAATTCCTGAAATAATAAGAGGCGTTCTGGCTTCATCTATAAGGATACTGTCAACCTCATCAATAATGGTATAATAGTGGCCGTCCTGAACCATATTTTCTTTATTCATTACCATATTATCTCTAAGATAGTCAAATCCAAATTCATTATTTGTGCCGTATATCACATCTGACCTGTATTGCTCCTTTTTTTCCGAAGCAGTCATTCCATGCTGAATAAGACCAACATTCAGCCCCAGAAACTTATAAATCTTTCCCATCCATTCACTGTCTCTCTTTGCCAGATAATCATTAACCGTAACCAGGTGGGTACTTTTACCGGTTAATGAATTCAGGTATACGGGAAGCGTGGCAACCAGTGTTTTGCCTTCGCCGGTTTTCATCTCAGCGATTTTCCCCTCGAAAAGAACAACACCTCCCATTATCTGGACATCAAAATGTTTCATATTAAGTGTCCTTTTTGCCACTTCCCTTACCACTGCAAAAGCTTCCGGCATTAAATCCTCGAGTTTTTGCCCATTTTCATACCTCTGTTTAAAATCCGAAGTTTTTGCATACAGCTGACTGTCGGTGAGCGAATCCATATCCCCATCAAAATTGTTTACAGCACTGACTATCTCTTCATATTTTTTTAATCTCTTGCCTTCACCGAATTTTAATATATTTCCAATTTTTTCAAACATTTATTTCTACCCCTGCCCTATTTATTATATAGTTGGTTCTATCAATCCATAATTCTTATCTTTTCTGCAGTATACTACCGCAGTTCTCCCGGTTTCTGAATTAATAAAAACAAAAAAATCATGCCCCAGCAGTTCCATCTGCAGTACCGCCTCTTCCGGAGTTATTGGTTTTAAAGTAAAAGTTTTAGTCTTTACTATTGCTTTCTCTACCTCGCCATTAAATCTTTCCGGTTCGATTTTATCAGTTTCAAATTTTTTACTTTCTTTTAAATTGCTACTCTTTCTGCCCCTGCTTATTAATTTTCCCTTGTATTTTTTGACCTGCCTTTCCAGTTTACCACTGACTTTATCAACAGCTTCGAAAACATCGGCTCCGGAATCAGTTACCCTGATAACCGCACCCACCGTAAATACAGTCACCTCTATCAGGTTGTTTAAATTAATCCTTGGATTTTTTTCAAATATAAATTTGACTTCCAGTTTTATTATCTTATCCAGAACCTTTATAATTTTATCTTTAATTTTTCTGCCTACGTAGTTTCGCATCTTTTCATCCAGCTCAATGTTTTTGCTTTTAATAATAAACTCCACTCTATCTCCTCCCTGGTGTTAATTTATCAAAAAATTTATATTAAAGCATCCGGTTATAGGATAAATCATTAATTTATTATCCTTACTTTTTTTGCTATTTTCCCCCTCTCATCTTTTTCAAACTCAAATTCTACCTTCTGACCCTTCTTCAACGTTTTGAATCCGTCAGACTGTATGGAGGAAAAACTTACAAAAATATCTCCAATTTCTTTCAATTCCGCTTCTATAAAGCCAAATCCGTTCTCAGGACTAAACCATTTTACAGTTCCTTTTAACCCGGCCATCTTAATTACATTCCTCTGGCTAAAGTTAATAAATAAATCTTCTCTGCACCGGCCCTTTTTAAAACACCGGCAATCTCGTTTAACGTGCTTCCGGTAGTCCAGACATCATCTACCAGCATCAGATTTTTCCCCTGAACCTGCAGACAGTTTTTAACTTTGAATGCTTCTCTTATATTACTTCTCCTCTGAACGGAATTAAGGCCCTGCTGCTTTAGGATCTCTCTTATCTTCAATATATTACCGGCAAAAGGAATTCTAATCAGCTTTGATAGTGATTTACATAAGCTTTCCATATGCTCACCCGGTACAGTATCCATATAGTCAATTTTTTCAAGCCCGTAGTTTCTAATATAAGTTCGCTTTAAAAAAGCAGCCATTATCTCCTTTAAAGCATATATCCTTTTATATTTATATTTCCTTATTATTTTTCTTATTTCCCCTTTATATACGGCAAAACTCCTGTGCCTGTAAAAACTGAAATTTCCGTCCCTGCAATAATTGCACCGCCTGCTGCCGGTATTAACTCCGGACAGCGGTCTGCCGCAGTATTTGCATATTTTTTCACCTATTTCCTCAATCTCAGATCTGCACTGCCGGCATAACAATTCAGGGTTAAGTTTCCCGCAAACGGCACATATGGGTGGAATGATAATATCTCTAAAAATATTTATCAAATTATTATTAATTTTCTCTGGTATTTTCGGTATCAATATCAATTATTTCATTGGACATTATTTTTACGCTGGGATGGATTTTTATCCCATCCTTTATAACGCTTTTGGAACCTATCACTGCTTTTTCCAAAACCGAAGCCTTATCTTTTATTTTGGTATCATATCCTATAATTGCTCCGATAAGAGAAGCATCTTTTCCTATATAGCCGCTGCCCCACTTTATTCCCCTGTACAGAACCGCTCTTTCATCCACTATGGTATTGCTGCCCAGAATTATAGGGCCAAAAAGTTTTGCATCTTTCTTTATGGTGCAATCATCCCCGATACATACCGGGGGAGTTATTATAACTCCTTCCTGAATTTTGCAGTTTTTTCCTACCCAGACACCTTCTTTAATCTTTTTCCCCGGAATGCTGACTTTAACCTTACCTTCAAGTGCATCAAAGTTACCCTGCTGGTATTCATCCAGACTTCCAACATCGTTCCAGTATTGATTATGGCTATAGCCGTAATACGGAACATTTTTATTCAGCAGGTCAGGAAAAAGATTCTCACCAAAATCATAAAATTTTCCTTTGGGAGGCAAATAATCAAATACGCCGGATTCAAAAATATATATCCCGCTGTTTGCAAGATTCGACTCTGCCACTCCGTTTAAGGGTTTTTCCTGAAATCCCCTTACCCTTTTATGGTCATCCAGCAGCACTGCTCCATAATGTGAAGTATCTTCAACTTCAGTTAAAACAATCGTGGCTGCGCCTGCTTTTTGTTTATGAAATTTAACCGCTCCGGTTAAATCAATATCTGTCAGAGCATCACCGCTTATAACCAGAAAGGTACTGTCTCCAAAAAAATCTTCTACATTTTTCACACCCCCTGCGGTACCCAGCAGTTCTTTCTCGTATGAATAAACGATGTTTACCCCCCACCTTGATCCGTCGCCAAAATAATTTTTTATCTCATCCGGGTACCAGTGTAGATTACAAACAATGCTGGTAAATTTATGCTTGGCCAGAAGTCTTATAATATGCTCCATAACCGGTCTGTTAACTATAGGAGCCATTGGTTTGGAGATTAAGTCTGTCAGCGGCCTCAGCCTGGTTCCCAGACCTGCAGCCAGTACCATAGCCTTATTTTTTTCCATCAGAACTGTGTACCTCTTCTTTTATATGACCACCAGTTTTAAAAAATTTACCGATACTCTTTTTGTAAGGAGGATAGATTACTTCTTTTTCAGTTATTATTGCAGTTATATTATCCGCGGGAGTAACATCAAAAGCCGGATTTTTTACCGCCATGAATTTGGGAATAATAGTTTTTCCCAGGACTTCTCTCACTTCACTCCCATCCCTGTACTCGATAGGAATATTATCTCCGCTTTTCATTTTTATATCAACAGTGGAGATAGGAGCAGCAATATAAATTGGTATTTTGTAATACCCGGCAAGTATAGACAGGCTCAATGTTCCTATCTTATTTGCAGTATCCCCGTTTGAAGCTATTCTGTCCGCACCAACCAGTACTGCATCAACATCTCCTCTTGACATAAAATACCCTGCCATATTATCAGATATAATGAAAAAGGGAATTTTCTCCTTATGAAGTTCCCATGCAGTAAGCCTTGCTCCCTGAAGGAATGGCCTGGTTTCATCTACTATTACATTTGCCACTTTCCCCTCTTCATTTAAGCTTCTTATCACAGCAAGTGCAGTTCCATAACCGGAAGTTGCAAGTGCCCCCGCATTACAGTGAGTAAGAATTTTAATTTTAGAGTCACTTCTCCTGAAGATTTCTTTCCCGTTCCGGCCAATTCTGCGGTTAATCTCCAGATCCTGCTTTTCAATTTCCTTAGCTTCTGCTATTAATTTACCCTTAATCCTGCTAACTTCCAGATTCCCGGCATGGTCCAAAACTCTTTTCATCCTATCCAGCGCCCAGAACAGGTTTGCAGCCGTTGGCCTGGTCCCGGAAAGCAATTTTATACTCCTGTTCATATGGCCGGTAAATTCTTGTTTATCTTCCCCGTAAAACTTTAAAGCAGCCAGTGCAACGCCATAACCTGCCACAACACCAATTGCAGGCGCCCCTCTTACCACCATATTTCTGATAGCTTCCGCTACACTATCAACTGACCTGCAATTTATATATACCTCCTTAAAAGGAAGCTTTCTCTGGTCCAGTAATTTTAAAAACGACCCTTCCCATATAAGGGTGCTTACTCTTTTTTCTCCTGTATAAAGGTTTAGGTTCCTATTTCCCATGAACTAAGATACTTCTCCTGCTCATCGGTTAATTTATCTATTTTTACTCCCATGCTTTTCAGCTTAAGTTCCGCTATTTTCCTGTCAATCTTTTCCGGTACCGTATAAACCTTTTTTAAAAGGTTCTTGCTGTTTTCCAGGATATACTTGGCACTCAAAGCCTGGTTTGCAAAACTCATGTCCATAACACTGGCCGGATGGCCCTCGGCAGCACTCAAATTTACCAGTCTTCCCTCAGCAATAACATACAATTTTCTCCCGTCTTTCATAAGATACTCTTCAACAAAGGGCCTCACTTTCCTTTTTTTGGTGCTGTTTGCCTTCAGGTAATCCAGATCAATCTCAACATTAAAATGGCCGGAATTGGCCAGGATCACATTATCCCTGCAGCTGGCTAGAATTTCCTTACTTATTACATTTTTATTACCGCTGACAGATAAGAAGATGTCTCCCACTTTTGCCGCTTTTCCGGAATCCATCACATCAAATCCATCCAGTTTGGCTTCCAGTGCCTTTAAGGGGTCCACTTCCAGTATTATCACCAAAGCACCCATTCCTTTTGCTCTCATGGCTACTCCTCTTCCGCACCATCCATAACCCGCTATCACGAATTTCTTGCCTGCAAGCAAGATATTAGTGGCTCTTAAGATTCCATCAATGGTACTCTGACCTGTTCCATAACGGTTATCAAAAAAATGTTTTGTTTTGGCATCATTTACAGCAATAATGGGATAATAAAGTACACCATTTTTTTCCATACTTTTAAGCCTAATTACTCCTGTAGTGGTCTCTTCTGTGCCGCCATATACATTTTTCAGCAGCTCCTTCCTGCTGCTGTGAATGGTAGAAATCAAATCCGCTCCATCATCCATTGTAATCCGGGGCCTTCTATCAAGAACACTGTTTATATGCCCGTAGTATGTCTTGTTATCTTCACCTTTTATGGCAAATACCTCAATCTTAAAATCTTTAACCAGTGAAGCTGCCACATCATCCTGGGTGCTTAAGGGATTGGAGGCGCATAAAGCTACACTGGCTCCCCCTTCTTTCAAGGTAATCATAAGATTTGCCGTTTCTGAAGTAACATGCAGGCACGCTCCTACTGCCAGGTTTTTAAGGGGCTTGTTTTTTGAAAAATCTTCCCTTATTCCCTCAAGAACCGGCATTTCCCTGGCGGCCCATTCTATTTTGCTTTCACCCTCTTTGGCTAAATTGATATCTTTCAGGTCAAAATCCATTAAAATTTTCCTTTCTATACTCCTTTTATTTTTAATTCAATTTTTCAAGCTCTTCTTTCAGTATCTTTATTTTTTCTACCGGAGTGGGATCCACACCTGCCAGCAATGCCAGATATACACTGGCCATATCCCCCAGATACATTGTCGATAATGCTTTTGCCAGTTTCGATTTCCCCTCCACCTGTATTTCTACAATCTCACCTATATTTTCCTTAATAAGATTTGAAGTCACCTCAATACGTTTTTTTACTCTTGCTGACTCATCTTTCTCCCTGAAAATCAGAAGTATAAATTTTTTAGTGATATCTTTCAACCTTTCCCAGCCAACGGTTTCATTATGATTCAATTCCGGAAACTCATTGCACCAGCAGGGAGTTTTTGAATTTTCATTAAATTCACACTTTAATCTGTAACCAACTGCAGCCAGCAGACCTTCTGTTCCGTATATTATGGGCAGCCGGCCTGAAATTTTTAAAGCCAGTTTCTTTGCAGGATTCCTGTCACTACCGGTTTCCCTGCTGTAAAGTTTGGCTTTCTGTTTTATTAAACTCAGAGCCTCTTCTATATCGCCAGAATTTACTGTTATAATATCAAGCTTGTCCAGAGCCAGGTATGTAGGTAAAAACACATAACCAATGGCACCTCTGGGCTGCAGCCCCGGGGGTATTTTTATTACGGCTTTATTGTTTTTTTTACCAATATCCTCCAGCTTCCCACCGGAGCAGATAATAAGAACCTCACATCCCCGCTCCAGTGCCTGGTTGACTGCGGAAATTGTCTCTTCGGTATCACCGGAATAACTTACGGGAACTACCAGCCAATCGCTTTTTACAAAAGCGGGCAGCTTATATCCTTTTACAATTTCAACCGGTATATTTATATCATCTTTTATCAGAGCTTTGATAATATCTCCGGCAAATCCTGATCCTCCCATCCCTAAAAAAGCAATTCCCTTAAATTCTTTTTGTTTTAATTTTTCCAGATTAGATTTTTGAATAATCTCTCTTGCTTCCAGTAACTGGGAATGAAAATTTTCTTCAATTCCCAGTATATCTTCCCTATCAATTTCTTTTATTCTATCCATATCGTCCAAAACATTCATAGTCCATATCCTCCTAAAACTTCCTTAAACGTTGTTTTTCAGCCATGCGCTTACATCTTAAAAAACGCTGTCTATAACTTCCTTTCCCAGTTTCTGAAGACAGCTTACTTTTTTACTACTTTCTCCTTCTGCATATAACCTTACCACTGCCTCTGTTCCCGACGGTCTTATCATCACCCAGCTTCCATCTTCCATAATATATTTATAACCATCTATGTTAACAATCCTTGCGGCACCGGCTTTCTTCAGAACTTCCGGAATACCTTTTTCCAGCAGAGACTTTAAACTTTCTTTCTGCTTTAAATTAATTTTATAATCAATCCTGTCAAAAACAAAATACCCAAACTGGCTATAAATTTCTTCCAGTATCTGGTTTACGGTCATACCGGTACTGCATATTATCTCTATAAGCTTCAGGCCCATCAGCATTCCATCTCTTTCGGGAAAATCTCCTCCCGCCCAAAGGCCTCCGCTTTCTTCACCGCCCATAATAACTCCGCCTTTTAAAATTTCTTCGGCTATATACTTGAAACCTACCGGAGTAGTAACCAGTTCAAGATTATATTTTGAGCATATCCTGTCCACTATAGAAGAAAGATTTACCGATTTTACCACTCTTCCCCTCATTTTCTTCTTGCAGGCCAGATACCATAGCACTATGGCAAACATATGATGTGAGCTGATATAATTACCATTTTCCCCCAGGGCAGCAATTCTGTCCCCGTCACCATCCAGGCAGATGGCCAGTTTACATTTATTGTTTTTTAAAGCATTTACCGCCTGGTTAAGATTATCACCTATGGGCTCGGGATTTATACCCCCAAAGCCGGGATTTAAATCCGAATGTATTTCCGTAATATTTTCAGAGCCGAATACCTGGATAATTTTCTTATATATACCCTGAGTTGCCCCATACATAGGCTCAAGCAGCAGATTGAATTTAAAACCTTTTATAATGTCTGTGTCAACTTTGCTGAGGAGATTCTGCTCATAGGCGGATATAAAATCGACCCTTTCTATATCGGGACTTCCTGCAGCTTCAGGATATAAATATTTTTTATAATTTTTGGTATTGTTAAGTACCTCACTGATTTCTTTTTCAACCTCGACTATTATATCCATGGTGGCTGATCCACCGAAAGGGCTTTTAATTTTATAACCGTTATAATAATAAGGATTATGGCTTGCAGTAATCATTATTCCAAGGTCAGCCTTCTTTTCAACTACAGCATAAGAAAGAACAGGAGTGGGTATAATCCTATCAGACAAATAAACCCTGATATTGTTCAGACTGAAGATTTCCGCAGCTTCCAGGGCAAATTTCTCGGATATGAACCTGGTGTCATATCCTATTACCACTTCCGGCTTTTGGCTGCTTCCCAGCTTTTTTATAATATAATTGCTAACACCCTGAGAAACAATTCTTACTCTTTCAACAGTAAAATCATCAGCTATGATACCCCTCCAGCCATCAGTTCCAAACTTTATTAATTTCCCTTCCATTAAATTCGACTCCATTAATAATTTATTGTTAAATTTGTTTTTTCAAAGAATTATAATCATATTCGACCATAATCTTAACCAGCTGATTAAAATTAACCTTATTCTTCCAGCCCAGCTTTTTTTTGGCTTTGGTAGAATCACCCACCAGAAAGTCCACATCAGCCGGACGGATAAAATTTTTATCAACTTTTACATACTTCTTCCAGTCAAGATCAAGGCACTTAAAAGAAGCTTCAACCCATTCTTTTACCGAGTGTGGCTCTCCCGTACTTATAACATAATCCTCAGGTTTATCCTGCTGTAACATCAGCCACATTGCCTCAATATAATCCCGGGCATATCCCCAGTCCCTTTTTGCATCTAAATTACCCATATGCAAACTGTCAGCCAACCCCAACTTTATCTTAGCCGCACCATAAGTTACTTTCTTGGTAACAAACTCCAGTCCGCGCCTGGGAGATTCGTGATTAAAAAGTATACCACTACAGGCAAACATATCATAACTCTCCCTGTAATTTACAGTCATATAATGACCGTAAACTTTTGCTACCCCGTAAGGGCTGCGGGGGTAGAATGGGGTATATTCATTCTGGGGAATTTCTCTCACTTTCCCGAACATTTCCGAACTGGATGCCTGGTAAAATTTTACATTTCTGCTCATATGCCTTACAGCCTCCAGCATCCGGGTCACTCCCAATCCTGTAAACTCTCCGGTTAGCACCGGCTGTTTCCATGATGTGGGTACAAACGACATGGCACCAAGATTGTATATTTCATCAGGTCTGGATTCTTCTATGGCATTTATTATGGACAGCTGGTCCAGCAGATCAGCCTGGATAAATTTCAATTTATCTTTTATATGCTCTATCCTGTCCAGATTTTCTACTGATGAACGCCTGACCATTCCATAAACCTGGTATCCCTTATCCAGTAAAAATTCAGCCAGGTACGATCCGTCCTGACCTGTAATTCCCGTAATAAGCACTCTCACTATTATCTCCCCTCTTAAATTAAATTATTACCTAAATCCTAACTTAAAAAGTAATTTGCTCTTTTGTGATATTGGAATTTATATTAATTTTAATACCATTCTTCAGCACATTGTCTTTTTCTACCCTGCTGTTATCCCCGATAACTGAAAAATCTTCAATAATTACATTACTGCCGATTACTACATTATTGGAGATTATTGATTTTTTTATAATACAATTTTTACCAATCCTGCAATTATTAAATATTATACTCTCGGATATTTCAGTTCCTCCTGAGATAACACAATCATCTCCAATTACCGTAAGCGGCATTATTCTGGTACCTTTTTCTATCTCTGTTCTCCTGCCCATAACCACCGGACCGGAGACAAAATTATTTTTTAAATATTTAGAACCCTTTCCTATATAGATATTTTCCATTATCTCTTTGTATGGAAACCTGAAATTTACTCTCCTGTTCAGAATATCATAATGGGCCGTCAGATATTTTTCCGGGGTCCCAATATCCAGCCAGTAAGAGTTTGAAACATAACCGTAAATCTTATATCCTTCATTTAAAGCTATGGGAAAAAGCCCCCTCTCAAAAGAATATTTCCTGGCTGACGGTACCATACTCATCATATGCGGTTCGATAATATAAATACCGGCATTAATTAAATTGGTAGTAATTTCTTCCTGGCTTGGCTTCTCCAGGAATTGTTTTACCTTTCCCTCATCATCAACAGGCACCAATCCATAACATGAGGGATCTTCGACAGGAGTCAGGGCTATAGTTATATCAGCCTTTTTCTTCTCATGGAAAGCTATCATATCCGTCAAATCCAGTGAAGAAAGAATGTCACCATTAAATACCATGAAGCGGCTGCTTCCCAGATAACTCTCCACATTCTTCACTCCTCCGCATGTTCCCAGCGGACTTTCTTCTTTAATATAGATAAGCTTTAATCCAAAATCACCGCCGTCTCCAAAATAATTTTTAAAGATTTCCGGAAGATAGCCGGTGGAAAAGATTATATCTTTAATCCTGTGGGATTTGAGCCATAGAATGAAATTCTCTATGAAAGGCTTATTTACCAGAGGCAGCATTGGTTTAGGATTGAGGCTGGTAATGGGACGCAGCCTTGTTCCCTCTCCGCCGACTAATATTACTGCTTTCAATTTAACTCCTTTTCACTTTCAATATAGACCTTTGAACTGATATTTTGTTTCCAGTAATCAAGTGTGTCCTTAAGCGATGTTTCAATAGAATACTCAGCAGTCCAGCCGGTATGAGCTTTTAATTTTCCATTATTACCGTATATTGTTTTAACATCAATTGCTCTGAACCTGCTTCTGTCAATTTTCACTTTAATATCTGATCTCCCGCTTAGCGATATAAGTATATCCAGCAAATCTGAAATTTTTCGTTTTTCGCCCGAGCAGACATTATAAACCTGACCTGCACTTCCCTTATTTATTATATAATTGTATGCTTTCACTGCGTCTCTAACATCTAAAAAATCTCTCTGGGACTCCAGATTCCCGACCCTTATTACCGGATCCTGCCTGCCGCTTTCTATCAGGGCTATCTGCCTTGCAAAATCGGAACATACAAATTTTTCCGACTGTCCCGGTCCTATATGATTGAATGACCTGCTGATAAACACCGGAAGCTTATAAGCATTATGATAAATGGAAGAGAAAAAATCCAGGGCCGCTTTGCTTACAGCGTAAGGATTCTGGGGATAGATTTTAAAATTTTCATCAATGGCTTTATGCTTATTATCAATCCCGCCGTATTCTTCAGCAGTACATACCATAAGAACCCTGCAGCCGGGGCAGAAGAGTTTAAGGCTCTCCAGAATATTTATTCCTCCAAAAACATTAATCCTGAAGGTTTCTATAGGATTTTCCCATGAATAACTAACAGAACTTTGTGCCGCCAGGTGGTAGACCTGCTGCGGCTTGAATTTCTTAATAATGCTGAAAACCGATTCCCTGTCAGTTAAATCAGCCTCTGATATCTTTACCTTGCTGAAAGAGCTGTCCGAATTGAAATTTTTAAAATTTAGATCAACTCCCAGAATTTCATGATTTCCTTTTTCTGCCAAATAAGCGGTAAGATGTTTGCCTACAAATCCCGCTATTCCTGTCACTAAAATTTTCAAAAGAATTTTCTCCCTGGTAACTGTTTTACTTTAATAATTATTTTAATATAAAATTGAAAATATAAAAAATCCAGGCCTGCCCGGATACCCGTAAAACGCCATCACTTTCTGGAAAAAAGGCTTTTAACCGCGGCCAGGAAAAGCCTGAATCCCAGAAGCAGTACCAGCAGCGGTATTAGAATAATCTTCCAGCTGTTTCTATAATTTTTCCGGAAAAAATAAAATACGCTTTTCTGCATTCTAAAACTTGATTTAATTCTTCTACCGCCGCCGCTGCCCCCGATATGGTGCATTATTTCAGCATGGGGATAGTAATACACTTTCCAGTTTTTCTGCCACATCCTATGACAGAGATCCAGATCCTCGACATACATAAAATAATTTTCATCAAGAAAACCCGAATCTTTTAAGGCTTCCCTCCTGATTATCATACATGACCCTGAAACCCAGTCAACTTTAAAGGGCCTGTCTTTTTCGATATCAGCAAGCTTATACTTTCTTGAAAAAGGATTACGGGGAAAAATATTTGTAAGCACAGTATGAGCCGCTGCTTCAAATGTCGAAGGAAATCTCCTGCAGGAGAGCTGAATTGTTCCATCACTGTTAATTATTCTGGGTCCTGCTACTGCCGCATCCGGATTTTTTTCCATAAATAATACTAAATTGTCCAGTGATTTTTTAAAAACCCTGCAATCGCTGTTCATCAGAAGTATATATTTTGAATGTGACTTTTGCATAGCTTTATTATTAGCTGCGGCAAATCCAACATTCTTTTTATTTGAGATTAAGGTCACCAGGGGGTATTCCTTTTTTACAAATTCAACAGTACCGTCACTGGAAGCATTATCAACTACTATAATTTCATACTTTAACCGGGGGGAGTTCTCCGATATGGATTTCAGACATTCTTTTAAAAAAGATAAACTATTATAACTGACTATGCTTATGGTTAAATCCTTATTTTCCTTGCCTTGGTTAAAATCAAACATTATTTCAATCTATATCAATTTTAATACTTTGCATGCCCAACCCATATTATTATAGATATCAGCAATATTCGCAATAACCATAGTGATTTATCTGGCAATGCCTTTTAGTGTTTTGTTTATACCCAAACAAAAATACTCAACTGCCTCTAGTCCGCTTTTAAAATTTTTAGCTTCAAGCAGCAGAGATAGGATTTTGCTGCCTATTATAATCCCGTCACAATAACCTTTAATTTGGTTGACCTGCTCTCTATTGGAGAGTCCGAAGCCCAATGCCAGGGGCAGACCGGTTATTTTTCTTAAATTCTTTAAAAAAATTTTTACTTCCGGATTTATATTATTTCTGATCCCTGTAACCCCTCTTACCGAGACACAGTATAAAAATCCGCTGCCCTTACCTGCAATAGCGGCCAGCCTTTTTCTTGTCGAAGTTAAAGAAACCAGCATAATATTGTCTATATTAACCTTATCGAAATAGTTCCTATAACCTTCAAATTCTTCCAGGGGCAGGTCAGGAATTATCAAGCCGTTTATTCCCGCTTCCTCGGATTTTTCCAGAAACCTGTCCAGACCATAATGGTAAACATTGTTAAAATAGGTCATTATGGCTATAGGAGTACTGCTTTTTTTTCTTATTTTAATTATAGAATCAAAAACAATATCCGTATTTATTCCTTTTTCCAGGGCTATTTTTGAGGTGGCCTGAATAACAGGCCCATCAGCCAGCGGATCCGAAAACGGTATTCCTACTTCAATTATATCCGCTCCGCTTTTATCCAGTGTTTCAAATAAAGTTAAAAAACCGCTGGTGCTGGGAAAGCCGCAGGTCAGAAAGGGAATGAACGCTTTCCTGTTGCGGTCACACAGTTCTTTAAAAACCCTGCCTATGGGCCTGTTTCTAAAATCATTCATTAACTCCCTCTCCATCAAATATTTCTATTTATTATCAATATCCTTATCTCCCCGCCCTGACAGATTAACCACAATTATTTTATCCCTGCCCAGGGTTGGAGCCAGTTTTGCAGTATAAGCCAGGGCATGGGAACTCTCATATGCCGGGATTATCCCTTCGTATACCGATAATGCTTTAAATGCTTCCAGGGCCTCATTATCCAGAGCATATTCATACTTAACCTTTCCTTTTTCTTTCAAATACACATGCTCGGGACCGACTCCCGGATAATCAAGTCCCGCCGATACGGAATATGCCTCCTCTATCTGACCGTAATCATCCTGAAGTATATAGCTGAAAGCACCATGGAATATACCTTCATTTCCGTAACATAAAGTTGCCCCATGCTTTCTGCTTGCAATGCCTTTGCCTCCTGCTTCTACTCCTATAAGCTTTACCGCATCTGTATCATTTAAAAAAGGATAAAATATTCCTATGGAGTTACTTCCCCCGCCGACACAGGCTATAATATAATCAGGGAGCCTTCCTTCCATACCCATTATCTGCTTTCTGGTTTCCTTACCTATAATCACCTGGAAATCCCTGACCATGGTGGGATAGGGATGAGGGCCTACCACCGAACCCAGCACATAGTAAGTATCATCAACTCTTGAGACCCAGTAGCGGAGGGCTTCATTTACTGCATCTTTTAATGTCTTGCTCCCCGATGAAACCTCTATTACCTCCGCACCCATAAGTTTCATCCTGTATACATTGGAAGACTGCCTTTTTATGTCCTTGCTTCCCATAAAAACCTTACAGCTCATATCAAACAATGCTGCTGCTGCTGCAGTGGCCACGCCGTGCTGACCTGCACCGGTTTCTGCAATTATGAATTTCTTTCCCATTTTTTTGGCCAGCAGCACCTGGCCCACAGTATTATTGATTTTATGGGCCCCCAGGTGGCACAGGTCTTCCCTCTTCAAATATATCCTGGCACCGCCCAATTTGTTAGAGAGCCTTTCAGCATAATAAAGAGGCGTGGGCCTTCCTACATAATTTTTTAAATAAAAGGAAAGCTCCTGTTTAAAATCTTTGTCTTTTTTAAACTTAAAGTAATTGCTTTCCAGCTCATCCAGAGCGTGGACCAGTATTTCCGGAACATATCTGCCTCCGAATATTCCAAAATATCCATCCCTGATACTCCTGCGGCCTCTCTGTTTATAGCTGTAATATGCTTTATTTTCTTTCTTCTTGTCTTTTTTCATTTTTTTGCAAAACCT
>CAZHOY010000014.1:0-14690 GCA_964534695.1 uncultured Actinomycetota bacterium
TCTCAATCCTTACATTTTGAGGAGTTCTAACAGGAACAGAAGTGTAATTGATTATTACTTTGATACCGGCTTTTACCAGGATATCTGTAACCTTTTGTGCAGAATCGGGAGGTACAGCCAGTATCGATATCTCTATATTTTTTTTCCTGATTACATCTTTGATCTGATCTATATTCAGTACTTCCTGTCCGGAAAAAACCTTCCCTATTATTTTTGATTTATTATCAAAAACATTTTCTATCTTGAAGCCAAACCTTTCCAGCATCTTATATTTTAGAATCGCTCTACCCAAATTACCCGCTCCGATCAAAGCTAAACGAACCAATCTATTATAGCCCAGAATTTTATTAAATGAACTGATGAGTTCATTAATGTTAAATCCAACACCCCTCTTGCCCTTTATTCTGAAATATATCAGATCTCTTCTTACTTCTGCACTATTAATACCGGTACTGCTGCTTATATCCCTGGAGGTTGTGGTCCTTTTGCCCAATTCTTTCAACTGTACTATATATTTCAAATACTGGGACAGCCTTGAAATCACACCTTCAGAATATATTTTCTCTGCCATTTTTAATATACACCTGTGAATTACTTACATAAATTTATTATCCGCTAAGGTTTTAAATGAATCTTTGTAGCATAATTGTAACAGGGTGGCAGGCCTTTTACAAGAATACATCACAGTATGAGAGGTCAGCTGTCACTTATCTTAAAATTATAGATTCCGTTTTTTTTACCAAAGGTATTGCCGCAATGCCTGCATTTAACCTTATTTTTCTCAAAAACAAGAGTGTCTTTCCTGCAAAACGGACATATCAGGATATTTTCCAGAGTCTTATCCGGACCGATACCGATATCTCCAGGCTCCGGTTCATTCAAGACACTTTTTAAAAAAACGCTTGGCCCTAAAAGGACACGGGAAAAAAGCTTCTGATAAATTTTTTCAAAGAATATAAGCGTTTTTGTACCAGGGAATTTCTTTAAGGGATTAAGCCTGAAGTTGGAAACGCTTACCAGTTTTTTTACTGTAAGATTTCTCTTTTTTAAGGAATTTAATATATACCTGGGGTGAAAATTCAGTATGGTCTCTCCTACCTGCGAGGGAGTTAAATTAAACAGAGAAGTATCCATTTTTCCTATAAAAAATCTTAATATGTTCTTCAGGTTCCTTTTGCTGGCAAACTCCAGAAAATACAGTCCCTTACCTCTTAGTATCCTTGCAACCTCACTAAAATACTTTTCGGGGCTGTCCAGATGATGGACCATTCTAACCGTAAGTATTACATCCGCACAGTTAGATTTTATAGGAAGCGAATCAGCATCTGCAGCAATAAAATGCACTGATGATAATCTTTTCTCATCATGTTTTAAAAAATCTTCTATTCTATTTTTAGCATTTACCAGACTTTTTATTGAATAATCAATCAGGACTATAGAAGTAAAATCCTGATACTCGTTAAACAGCCTACCGTAGCCGCAGCCAATATCGAAAAACAACTTATTATGCCTGTCAACTCCTGCCAGCAGTCTCCTTAAAGCCAGCCTTTCGGCACTATCTTCATATAATCTTTTATTATCTTCCCAGAATCTTCTGTAGTCATAACTTTCATAATCCGATTTTCTAAATTTCACCCTTATTGCCTTTCCATTATTCCGGATACAATCTGAATAATTATACTACAATTAATTTAATTTAGACTTAAATCTCTTTTCAAATTCAATCCTACTCAGCACAATCTTCCTGCCGCACTTCTGGCATTTAAGTTCCAGCTTACTACCCACCTTTAGCAGCAGCCACTGATTGGAACCGCAGAGATGTCGCTTCTTAAAAGCTATGCTGTCATCAGGCTTTAAATGTCTGGAATCCTTCAACTTAAATCTTTTTTTAATATTAATCTTAAGAATAAATACTAATTACCGCTCCTAATAAATGCAAACATTTATATATTAATTTTTGGTCTCCTGCTGCAATATTATTGGAACACATTTCTTTCTTCTTGAAGCTATTGCTACATTTTTCCACAAAGCCCTGTATAATAAAAATTAGAATAAACAAAGAATATATAAAAGGGGATAATCTTTTATTATTAATTAATATTAAAATATAAGATGAAAGTAAAAGAAAGCCCCCATGGTACCGAAGGCTTTCTTTTACATTAAATAAATCAGGCCTGCTTTAAATCTTATTAAATTTTTGATTTTACCTTATCTTTTTTTAAATTGCCGTCTTGCCTGGTCATATTATCTTTTTCCGGAATCTTTATATGGTTGAATTCAAGGCTGGCCGCCACCACATCAGCTGTAATACTGGTAATATTATATTTCTTGCCTTCCTTATTTTCCCAGCTCCTTAAATTCAGATGACCACATACCAGAACCCTATCCCCTTTTTTTAACGCAGCCGCACAATTCTCGGCAAGATTATTCCAGGTAGTGATATTAAAATAATCAACGATTTCCACATCCTTTCCGTTTTTATCAGTCCATTTCTTGTTTGCCGCAAGCCCCATTTCGGTTATAGCTATTCCCTCATTGGTGTACTTAATTTCAGGATCTCGGGTCAGGTTCCCCAGCAAATAAATATTATTTACATAATTCATAAATCCTCCCATCTAAAAAATAATAAAAATCATTCCGCAGCCTAGTAGCTGAACCTATAACTCCGGCAATAATCAAACTGTTCCTCCCAGGGGTATATGACTCTGGCTTTAGAAGTTGACCGGACCCTGCCGTATCCAGGCATTAATCTACCTATTAAAATAAAATCAAGCTCTTTTTCTACCGTAACCAGTACCTCATCATAATCACATTTGCATTCAACAAGAATGCAGCCACTCATACCTGCTGTTTTCCCGGCTATTTCATTTAAGTTTAAATTTTCCAAAAACAGAATATTCTGTGCAACAGCAAGCGAAGCAGCATCGGAAGCATTTTTTGTAACTTCTCTTGCTATAAAAATATTACAGAGATCAAACATAAGTAAAAATAAAACTGCAAACACCAATACAGCAGTTAAAATTAAAATAGAAATATTCCCCCCGTTTTGAATTTTTAAATTCTTCAGTAGCATTCCATCCTCATATTACTTTTAGCTTTTAAAAATATATCCTTCCCCATAAATATTTCCATTATTCTGGCAATACCGGAACATTTATAGGAAAGAGTAACTGTAATCATATCTCCAACTTTTCTGAAAGTTTTATTACCCGGATTAATATCTATACCAAGCCTATCCTGCTCCAAACCTGAACAAACCTGCCTTACGGCTCTGTATGCTTCAGCGCTGGAATTGGTTGTCGCCACCACTCTTGCTCCTTCGCGTGCCGCCTGCTCCAATACATTTTTTTGGTAAACCATCAAACCAATATGGGAAACAGTTAAAATTATTAAAATTATAAAAGGAACAATGAGAGTAAATTCCAGTGAAGACTGGCCATCTGTTCTGTTAAATAATATTTTTAAATTTCTTTTAATTTTATCTATTCCTGACATAATCTTAAAAATCAAACTGTTTCCCATTTTTTGTATTCGCAAGAATAACATACCTTTTATCTGTGACCTAAACCATAGAAGCTATCTTGTTAAATACCTTGGATATAACATCGATTATAACCGGTTTGCCTACTGCAATTAGTATCGCACTTATTATCCCTGCAATTACCGTAACCAGTGCATATTCAAGAGTAGATTGTCCTTTCTGCGACCGTATCTTTATTCTTGCAGCTAATTTTTTTAGTTTTATTTTTTACACCTCCCTTCATATTAAATATAAACTAGGTCACCTCCTCTCAGGATTATATAAGTTATATTTATAATTTAGCATATTTATACAATTGTGTAAATACATAATATATTATTATTTTAAAAAATTTAGGCTGCTAAAGATTTATTTTCAATTAACATGTAACTAAATATAATAATACAATTATTATTTAAACTTTTTAAAAAATTATCTTGACAATAATATTAAGTTGTTTTAATATTACTTTATATAGTTTAATTATAGCTTTATTGAAAACTTATATTTTACTTTTGTAATAGAGGCTATGACTTACATTCTGTCATTTGGGCACTTTTGAATGTAATGAGCCAGTAGTGCAACCGGCTATTGCTTTTTTATTTAAAAGAACAAGCCATCTAGCCTCTATAGGTCAGATGGCTTTTTTTTAGAGAAAAAATATGAAGGCTAAATTGAATAAAATTTTAATTACGGCACTGGTACTGGTAGCAGTTTTTACAGTAACCAGTGGCTTTAGTTTTAAAACAGCAAAGATAGACAGCAGCTTTGCCGAAAATAGTACTTACAGAATAGAAAATACTGGAAAAGCAACAGTTATACAAAACGATGTTTCCATCAAAGCCAGCGATACAGATACGGACATAATACTGACCAAGATACGTGATAACCTGGAAAAAGAAACAAACAGTATAAATGAAGAATACAAAGCAGAAGTTTTGGGAAATACCACAACCAGTGAAGCTATTGTAGTCACTGCAGCTCCGGTGGAATCTACTGTCAATTTAAATGATTTGGAAGCCGCCATACTCAATGTTATTAATACCATAAGAGTATCAAACGGATTGGGAGCTCTTCAGGCGAATCAAGAACTGACTGACATTGCAAGATACAGATGCAGCGATATGGTAACCAACTCTTACTTTTCACATTACACACCTGATGGGCGAAATATTTTCAATATATTGCGTGAAAATGGAGTGCCGTATGTAAACGGCGGAGAAAATCTTGGTCAATCTAAACCAGCATCCAATGGATCACCGGAAGCATTCGCTAATGCATGGATGGCAAGTCCTGCCCATAAAGCAAATATTTTAAGGTCCGTATATTCCAAAATTGGAATCGGAGTGGTTGATGGTGGAGGGAGAAGAGTAGTAGCTACAGTTTTTACAAATTAGTTTTTAATTCTATATAGTTTTACGGACGCCTAGACAAACACCCCGGATAACATATCCGGGGTGTTTAAGCTTATGGACCGGAAATATCAGAACTGTAGGAAATTTCCCCCTATTAAAAATATAAGAGGACCTCCCACCAGGATTATAAAAGAGGGCAGAATCATAAACACCAGAGGGAATAAAATTGATATGGTCATCTTCCTGGCTTTTCTCTCCAGATTCTGGTAGGTCTCAAACTTTATATGCCTGGATTTCTGATTTAATACCTCATTTATAGAAGAACCATATTTTTCCGCCTGAATCAAAAGAAAGATAAAACTCTTAAAATCCTCCGAATTATTTCTGTCCATTAAATTGCCATAGGCTTCTGATTTTCCAATACCGATATCCACATCTTTTATAAAACCTGCAAGCTCCTCACAGATACGTCCCTTATATTTTTCAATCACGATTTTCATGGCATTATAAATATTCTGCCCCGATAAAGTAGCTATTGATAATAAATCAATAATATACGGCAAATCTTTGTCTATCTCTCTCTGCCTTCTGGACCTAAACCTCCGCAATAATATATCAGGCATAAAATATCCCGTTACCCCACCTGCAATACCCAGTAAGGCGGAACTTATGACACTGCTGCCCATAAAGCCTGCTGCAATCATAAACAGTGCAAAAAAGATTATTTTATAGCCCGTAAAAGATTGGCGGGTAATAAGTATTTTATTTTCAGATTCCAGTAATCTAAAAATCTCTGTATTCTTTTTTCCGGCCCTAAACCAGTATTTATCGGAAAAAAGTTTTCCGATTTTATGGGAAATAAGATTAATTTTTTTTACAAATCCGCCGGTAACTCTCTTTATTTGCGAATTACTCTTAATCTTTCCATAATGGCAGTAACTTCTAACCTTAACCATATAAAACACACCTATGCATAAAAACAAATAATATGAGAATATGATTAAATATATAAACATATTTTTGACTCTATCATTCTCCTATGCCAATAATTTTTTTATTACTATTATTCCTGCAATTTCCAGAATACCGCCGGCAATAAGCAGAATTGTCCCAAGCCCGGTAGAAAAAAAACCCAGAATTTCCCTATTTACGAAAATACTCAGTAAAAGAAGAACTATAACAGGAAACAGGGAGATAATATTACCGGAATATCTTCCCTGAAGGCTCATAGTTCTCATCTGAGATTTTATTTTCAGGCTATGGCGTATCCTGTCAGTTATGGAATCAAGTACAGCTATCAAATCTCCTCCTATTTTGTTGTTTATCTTTAAGGAACTGGTGAGCAGATCAACTTCCCTGCTTTTGCACTCTTCTGAAAATCTATCCAGAGCCTCATCCAGAGTAGAATTAAGTTTAAGCTCATTGGCAACTTTATTTAAATAAGCCCTCAACGGATTCTTAAACCATCTAGCAGAACCCTTGAATATGCCCCTTACCGTTTTTCCGGCTCTCAGGAGAACTGACATATGACTTATAAACTCAATTAACTGGTTATGGAGTAATTCTTTCCTTTTTTCTTCAAATCCCTTAAAAATATCCAGTATATAAATCTCCAGGCACACGCTGACCAATAAGCTAAAAATAATATTTCTAAACAGTAAATAGAGAATCAAGATCAGTACAGCAAATATTACCACCGACAGTATTTTCTTTTTGGTACCGTATATATTGATAAAAAAACCTGTAAATCTGGACTGGTTGAATTCTATATCCCCGTTTGCGGTTTTTGTTTTCAAGCTTACCCTGCAGACCACCTTCTTCAACCCATAAAGCAGAAACATGACAACCAGAGCTGCAGTGATAGAAATTAATATCTCATCCCACATCTTCATCCTTGAAATTAAAATTAAATCCCCGGGTTATTACCTTATCCATAAACGCAGGTACGTATCCCGTATAAATGATATGATCCCCACCGGGCTTGCCGTTACCTGCGGTATTGACCTTTTGTCCGTATTTAAAAATATCTTTCACTTCCAGAATTGTATTACCGCCAATAGACCCGCACTTATTTAACAGCTCACTTATTGATGTCAGAATCCTTCTGCCATCTTTTAATTTTTCAAGATGGATAATCATATCTATCGATGATGCAATCATTCTCCTGGCAGTGGAAGGATTTAAATTCAGACCCGACATCAGAATCATTGTCTCCAGTCTGCTAATCATATCTCTGGGAGAGTTAGAATGAATAGTGGTCATAGAACCGCTGTGCCCCGTATTCATAGCCTGAAGGACATCTACGGCTTCCGCTCCCCTTGATTTCGCCTACCAGGATTCTGTCCGGTCTCATACGAAGAGCATTCCTGACCAGATCCCTTATGGTTATTTCTCCCCTGCCTTCCAGATTAGGAGGCCTGCTTTCAAGTTTGATCACATGGGGCAGGTTTAAATTTAATTCCAGAGTTTCCTCAATAGTCACTATCCTCTCGTCCGGCTGGATAAAATTAGAAATAATATTTAAAAAAGTTGTTTTTCCCGTAGATGTGGCTCCACTTACTATTATATTTAACCTGCTTTTTACGCAAATTTTAATAAAATCAGCCACTTTTCTATTTATGCTACCTTCCTGTATGAGACTTTCTATACTCATTACATTTTTTTTGAATTTTCTTATGGTAACCACTACATCATTCAATGACACGGGATTTAATACCACATTGATTCTTGAACCATTCTTAAGTCTGGCATCTACCATAGGAGAACTCTCATCTATCCTCAATCCCAGGGGACTCAATACCTTATCAACCATGTTCCGGACATGATCGTTGTTTCTGAAAATAATTTTTGTTTTTTTCACAACAGCATCTTCTTCAACATAAACCTGGTCAAAATTATTTATCATAATTTCAGTTATTCTGTCATCATTTATCAGAAAGCTGATGGGTCCGAAGCCAAAACTGTCTTCATGTATCTCTCCGACCAGTCTGGATATCTCCTTTTTGCTTATTATAATTTTTTCTTCCTCTATTATTTCCCGTAAATTCTTATCAATTCTCTTCAACCTTGACTCCGGCAAAAGCGTACTGAGATCATCCGCTTTAATCTTTTTTAAAATCCTTCTGGTTAAATAATCCGATATGCCGATATTTTTACAGGCCGGGTTCATAAGCTCAAATCCTCATATATTTTCTTGGAAAAAGCAGAAATATTCTGTACAATCCGGAGATTATAATTAAAAACGGAATCCGGTCCCCTGCTTAATATCAGAAACTCAATATCCCTGTCGTAGGGAATAAAAGTATTTATGGGATAATTTATTATATTGTTAAGCCCGGAAATTGAAATGGAAGGCCTTATGTTAAATTTATTTATAACTATATCAAAATTGAAGGATAATTCATCTAATATAATATTATTTGTCATCACACTTAAATTATTTACTGAAATAAGGTCGGGTAAGGAAATAAAAACAAACTTATCAACAAATTCCTTCAGGCAAAGCTTGCTACGGGTAAACAAATAATTGGGAAAATCTATACAGATAATATCAAAATTTTCTTTAAGCACATCCAGGAGTTTTTCCAGATAATCTTTACAAATAATTTTGTTTTTTTCAATTTTCAGGGGAGGAATTACCAGATTTAAACTATTTTCAAAATTTATCACCAGCCTTTTCAGTATTGATATATCCAATTCATCTATTACATCTTCGATATCACCCAGATCTCTATGATCGCCATCTGTTAGATTAAAAATTATCCTGCTGTCCTTCTTCCCCATATTTAAATCCAGAAGCAGTATATTCTTTGTGGTTTCCCTGGCAAGGTAGGTGGAAACACAGTAAGTTACAAAACTGCAGCCGCAGCCGCCTTTACTCCCTGAAAATAATACAATCTTTGATTCATTCCCATCCAGTTTGTTCATATTATGGCTCCTTGGTTAAAATTTTAAAAAATTTATTTCAGATGTCTTTTGGGGCATAATGACAAATTCAGCATACCTTTCTCCAATGCCAGAAAAACCTCTTCTGCTTCAGACGTATTCAGATAAAAAGTCAATATAAGCTGTATTGAACCGTAGCTGGATTTGACCGAACTGTTTTCAAACATGGAATCTATTAATAAATTACCACCGCTGTCTTCATCTCCGGAATAATCTTCTCCCCGACCGCTGCTTATAAATACTATTTCCTTTTCAGACAGAACCATATCCGAGCAGAGAACGCTGCTTTCCTGTTCGTAATAAGTCGATATTAAATCGACTCTGTCTCCTGACCTGATAAATGACCCATCCCCGTAAAAATTTACAGGAACACTGACTGCTCTTAAATCATAAGGAATATATGAAGAGAAACTGAAATCTGAGCCATCATTGAATTCCATTCCCTTAATTTTATCCCTGATTATGATTTCACCCTCTGAAATATCTTCTATAACTTCTTTGCCCATAATTTCACTTTTATCTGTTACAAAATTCTCAGTAAAGATATTTTCCGGTATTTTCTGCGATTCTATTAATTCTTCCGTAATTTCCTCACCCTGTATAATATCCGTTTTGGTTATAAATACCTGCTTGCAATCAGCATCCTCCGAAATTTTTGCTTTTAAATTACTTATATACCAGAAAATAACCACACCGCCTATAACGGCAATGACTATAAATATAATGCCAAACATTCTTTGTTTGATGATTAGTGATATTCTATTCATTTTCCCTATCTCCGGCTGCTTTACCGTTTAAGTCTAAATATTTCTCTACCAAATATTATGTATATTAACATAATAACATTTTTACGTTTTTGTGTAAATAAATAAATAATGAAATATAGCGAGTACGGACCGTTTGATGCTATAATTACCTGGTAATATAATTTGTTTTATATGATTTTAATTATGAAAAGCGCTTATTATTTTTTTAAGAAGGGTAAAATATTATCTGAAAAAGGCAAATTCCTGGAGGCAATAATGCTGCTTGAAAAAGCCAAAGACTCCGAACCTCTTAAAGGCTCCATAAGAGAAGTTCTGGCCAGTTCATATTATAATTGTGGTCTTTATAAATACGCTAAAAGAAACTTTGCACAAGCTCTTAAAATAGATGCAACCAATGATTTTGCACATTACGGACTGGCGCTGTGCCTGATTAAAGAAAAGAAATTAAACCGTGCAGTGGGGCATTTAAAAATTGCATCGGCCATGAAACCCGATTCTAAAAAATATAGGGATTTATTAAATAAATTTACATAACACCCTTTAAATTATCAGGGTCAAATCAAGCTTCAAAACGGATTAAGTCCCCGGCACCCAGGGAAGTTTTTTCCACAGTGCCCGCCTTTAGCTCTAATACGGAAAAAGAATTTCTTATAAAAGGAGTTACTCTGAAAGGTTTGATATGATGATAAACAGCCAGGACCTTATTCTTTTTATCCAGAAATACGGCGTCTATATTATATCTCATCCAGAAAGTATGAATGCCATTGCAGTTTTCTATAAGAAATCCCTGTCTATCCTTTAATTGTCTTCTTATTACCAGCCCAAAAAATTTAATAAAAAATTTATCTGCTTTTATCACCTCAGCAGCAACTAACTCTTCCTTTTTTGGATTTGCAGAATCAATTTTAACCGCCCTCATTTGGTTATCCTCAAACTGCTATAGCTGTATACCAATTCCTGAAATTAATCCATATATATGCCAGTTATCAATTAATTCTGCTGATTTAACTAACTGTCGAGGCAGCCCGCAGCTTATTCGCCCAGCTCTTCTTTTACTTCTTCCTCTCCCGCTTTTAGTTCTTCAACCTGCTGCCTGTCTTCCCTCAAAAGCAAGGTCTGAAATTCTCCCACATGGGTTTTTTCTTCTTTTGCTATATCCAGGAAAATTCTTTTTATATCATTGTTTTCTGTAATCGCAGCCAGCTGCTCATACAGATTTATCGCATCCAGCTCTGCAATTATACCTATTCTTAATATTTCCTTATCGATATTTTCTTTTTTAACTTTAGTTAAATCAATGGGGATGTTTGACATCATAGTTATCACTTCCTCTAAAATTTTACATTGTTTTTAATATGGCCAATATTTTTTCTTTAATTCTCTACCGGTTCGCTACTCTGTAATTTTAAAAGTTTCAATGGTCTTATCAAAATTTTCTATATTCAGGTCGAATCGTTCCGGCTCCGCAGTAAAAGTAAGGACCCAGAAATCTGATTCGTGTTTAATTATATATTGAACTACTTTCGTCTTAACACCTTCAACTGTCTGTTCAAATATAATCCTGCCCACTTCTTCATAATTGCCAAGCGGAACTATATCCTGCTCAACAATATCAAATGTATACTCTGCTTCTTCATATAATTCTGCAATACTTGTATATGTGAGTTCCATATATTCATCAATTGACAGAAAATCTTCAGGTTCACCGGTAATAGCAAAAGTACTTATATTACTGTCCGGTTCAGCAGCTTCCAAATTATACCCATAAAATAACAGGTAAAATTTATTTTCTTCCACCTCGTCGGCTAGCTGTTCCTGATCTGCCTCTTTAAGCTTTTCAATTACAGAGTCGAGTTCCTCTTTATTTGCGCCTTCCCATTTTTCCGGTAGAGAAATTTCAAAATCGCTTCCCATAAATTCGATTTTGACAGGCTGTGTCGTTGCCATTGTACTGCAGCCGACTCCGGTCAGCCCTGTTGATAACACAGTAATAATTATAACTGCTATTAATAAAAATCTTTTCATAGTTTCCCCTTATTTCCCATTCTCCTATTTCGAGTAAGCTATATTATATCAGTTTTACCCTCACTTGTTAGTCCTATTTTTAATTAAAAGCTTGATTTGATAGGATAGTATTATTTTATTCCCTCTATATAATTAGCCCTGACTTTATTTACCTTATACCCTGCCCTGTTCAGCAAATACTTATATTATTCTTTCATAAAAAAAGCTGCATTCAGCATATCAAATTCTTCTTCTGACAGTATGGATCTACTCATATCTTTAAACTCTTTAATTTTCCCAAGCGCTTCTGTCAATTTCCCGCAGGGTATCTCACTACAGTATCCGCAATTATCAAATTTATTTCTTTCACAGCATTCTTTTATTCCATATGCACAATTTTTGACAGATAAACATCCATAACATTTCATTCCGGCTTTATCGCTGTAATTATACTCCTGTTAAGAATTGTTGGCCTGTACTGTACATGTTTAAAACCAACTTCTTCTAAAACACTCTTTATTTCAGCAGTCGAATAACACTTGCCCTCTGATAAAAACATAAGCAGTACCGAGTATTCCGCTATTGATACCGGACCCGTTTTGGCATCATTTATATGCGCGTCATGAATAATTACCATTCCGCCAGGAACCAGGCTATTAAATGAATTTTTCAGGATGCATTTTACTTCACTAAAATCCCAGTCATGAAGCACGTGTGAGATAAGATGAACATCATAACCTCCTGGAAGATTATTTTCGAACATGTCTCCCAGTATTGCATCCATCCTGTCATCCAGCTTAAATTTATGTATAGAGTACCGCACCAGCTTATCCACAGGCGGCTTTTCACAGACAGAAGCTTTAAGATTTAAATTACCCGTTAACAACACGGCCGAATATATTCCCGATCCCCCTCCGATATCCAGCATTTTATTATATGCTTTTAAATCGACTGCTTCCAATAATCCATTTGCCAGGTATTCTCCCCGGCTGTTCATTCCTTCTGTAAATGGCTTTGCAAAATCTTCATTTTTCATGGAAGCTGCCCACTGCTTCACCTTTTTATTTGCGGCCCAGTTTGCCGGCTTCCCTGTTAGCAACACTTTTCTCATCTCTTCGCATACGGGACCATCTTTCAGCGAGCTGACATAGGAACTAAGATTAAATACCGATTCATCGGTCAAATAATCATTTGAAATGTCCGAGATATAAAACTTTTTATCTTTTTCTTCTGTAAACCCATATGCTTTAAATAACGTAAGCATTACATCCAGGGGTCTTTCCTTTATATTTAATGATTTGCAAATGCTACCGATATCAGACGGATGCTTCTTTAAGAAATTAAAGAAATCAAAATAACTGACAGCTGTTATAAACAGGTCATTTGCAAACGAACTTTCCCTCAACTTAAATATAAGTTCCGGTGATGTTTTGGATGTGTCCATAATCTTTTACTTACACGCCTACCTTCTCTGAAATTTTAAACCAGTACTCAAATAGTTCTTTTTCTGATTTCCGATAGTCTTTGTATTTCTCTCCCACTATTTCCCAGAACCTATTATTATGCTTCTTTTCAATAACATGAACCAGTTCATGATAAATAATATATTCTATTAAATACTGTGGTAAATATTTCATAAATCTATTAAAAGTTAAATTTTTAAATGAACTTATGCTTGCCCACTTTGTTCTCATTTTTCTAAAATAAATCTGATTTATTTTCACTTTTAAAACATCAGATATCCTGTCAACAATACTATAAACCAATCTTTCAAACTCCCCATCGGATCTTTCAACTAACTCTTTACTTCTTGCACCATCTAGGCACCCCTCTATAAAATTGATCTTTTTGTAAATCCAGCTTCTGTGTTTCTCATAAAGAATATCAGGGTTATACCCAAATGGGAGAATAAAAAGGAGCTTTCCTGTTTTTATTTCTATTCTTGGATATTTAATATTCCTGTGAGAAACTTCATATGAATAATTATTTAGTACCATAATTTTTAATTTGCTCTATAAGTTTTTTATATAACTCATCCATTTCTTCTAAAGTAATACCGTATTTTCTTTTAAGTCTCCTTGCAAACTTCCTAACTTCTCTTTCTACGTTCTTTTCTTCTGTAGGCTGATTAAACCAACCTGGAAATAAATAATCCTTGAGTTTGTTTGAAATATCTATTATTTCATTTAACAGTTTATCTTTTTTACCAAATTTTTCCTCCAGAACAAGCAGCAAAGAGTATTCAAGATCTGAAAAGCCTATAGTTTCCTGCCTGCTTCTAAGACTGCTTATTTCATCGATTATATTCCTACCCTCTGAATATATTCTCTGGTAATCCTTTGTTTTTTCTTTCCATAACTCAAGCAGTCTCTCTACTCTTTCAACCAGAGATTCATAAATAGGATTTTTATGCCGCTCAACAAGAACCAATTTATTTAATGCGAAAAGTATATTTGCGGCTTTTTCTTTTTTGCTTTTAATTTTTTCTTCAAGTTTCACAAGATATTCTTGATCAAAAGAAACTACAGGAAGTTCAGTTTCTAAACTTTTAATTTCAGTGGACTTATGAATAAATTTAATAGTCTTATTAAAATATTTTTCTACATATTCTTCAACAGGAGATTTTTGATTTACTACTTTCATATAATAAGTATAAACAGCTGAAATCCATTTATAATCTTCTAAGTATTCTATCTTTATCTCTTTTGAACCAAGCAACTCAAAAATTTTTCTCAAACTCCTATAATTTCCAACAAACTCTCTTTCGCTTACCTTCTCCGTAGTTAAAAGCTCAACAGCCTTTAGCAAAGTTTCTCTATCATAATTTTTAGGTAGTTTTTCAAACATCTTAAAAATTTCATCAATAAGATCCTTAAATTCTTTCTCCATGTTTTCATAACTGAAGAGTACGCTTTTTATATCTTCTTCATTATAAATTTCAAAGGCCTTTTTTATTTCTTTTAATACTCCAACATAATCAATAATAATTCCTGCTTCCTTTAAGTTCTTATATGGCCTGTTTGTTCTGGCAATTGCCTGCAGCAGCCTGTGTTCTTTAAGTGGTTTATCAAGATACATAACCTGAAGCTTGGGGGCATC
>CAZHOY010000015.1:0-14639 GCA_964534695.1 uncultured Actinomycetota bacterium
AGTATACCGGAGAGGGTAAGACGCTGGCTACTGCTGATGTAATTATTGCGGCCACAGCTGTTACATATGGTTTAACGCTGATTACAAAAAATGTAAAACATTATTCATTTCCCGGGTTGGAAGTTAAAGAAATCTGACTTTATATCATTTTTTATGATTAGGTATTAAAAACATAAAAAATACACGGAAATTATTAGAAAAAGAGAACCTAATGCAATTAAATTATGAGAAAATAAACCAGGTATGGTTATTTTGTTAGAATACAACTAACATTTGCATCTATAGATGGATATTTTGATAATGATGATGTTTATATTGAATATATAGATTTAGAAAATAAAAAAGCATATAGGGAAAAATGGTCATATTATTAAAAAATGTATGAGTGAGGAAAATAAATGGGAATATTCAAAAGAAAGAAAGAAAAGGTACCAGGTGGCACTTCGCAGGATGGTGATAAAAGAGAACTATCTTTGAATTTATCAGATCTGGATCTTATAAGTCTGGCAAGCCTTCCCCCTGAGATAAGAGATAGAATTAAAGATGCGGAAAATATGCTAAAGGATAAGGCTCTTAAAGTATGCGGAGTTGCTCCGGGCAGTGATGAGTTCAAGGATATAGTAAGATTAAAAACACTGGTAAGCTCGGACCCTAAAACTGCCGAACTCATAAGCCAGGCAAAACAAAAATACAGCTGTGTTTACGGACTGAAAGTTAATATGAGTTTTACCAGAAAAGAAATAGAGGAAATCATCGAATCTTCAAAATCGGCATGCGGTCCGTGGGCAGATGAGGTAAGAAACAAGCTGTCAGGTGCTATTTAAAGGAGCCATGAATATATAGATGATATGCAAATATAGATAAGACTATTTGTGAATCTATACTACTTTTTTAACCTTATCTGATTTTAGGCATCTGGTGCAGATATTTATGGTTTTAACCTTACCTTTATATTCAACCTTCGCCTTGTGAATATTAGGCTTAAAGGTTCTCCTGGTTTTTTTATGCGAGTGGCTCACGTTATTCCCAAAAGCTGTTTTTTTCCCGCAAATTTCACATACTCTGGACATCTTTTCTCCTGTGCACCTTTAAAAAGTTTATGCTGAATCTCTTATGGATACATGCAATACTGATAATAAATAAATCAGGAAGGAATATTAGCATTTTATGATTTAATTTTCAAGATAAATAAAAAAGTAAAAGGCAGCTGCAAGAAACAATTTTTAATTAATAAAGTCTTAGTTGTTGTAAAAATAAATAAGATTGCAGAGTAAAAGGGAAATGTCTTATCCGAATATAAATGTAATCTGATATAATATCTATAATTTTAACTTAAAGCAGAGAGGAAGATTATGTTTATTGAAATAAACAGCCAGGATTTAAAAAAAGTTATAGACATAATAATAGAGAATTTTAAGGAAAATGAAGGGAAAATTAATGACCTGAATGTTTTCCCTGTTCCTGATGGGGATACCGGTACCAATATGCTGCTGACCTTAAAATCAGTTAGAGAGGAACTTTTAAAGTTAAAAAGTTTTTCTGTAAAGAGCGTGCTGGAGAAAGCATCGTTTGGAGCGTTGATGGGAGCCAGGGGTAATTCCGGCGTAATATTATCCCAAATATTTAAAGGTTTTTTCGATATATTGATAAGAAGCAATGGTCTGAATCTGGATGTAATCAAGGATGCATTAAGGTCATCAAAAGATCTGGCATATGGTTCCGTGCAGGATCCAACTGAAGGAACTATGCTTACAACCATTAAGGATATCTGCGGCTTTGTAGAAAACCTCACCAATAATAGAGGCAAAATAAAATTAATAGAACTTCTGGATAAGATTATCTTAGAAACTGAAAAATCTGTTGAAAGGTCTACTTTTTTGCTGCCGGTATTAAAGAAAGCTGATGTGGTAGATGCCGGCGCTCAGGGTATTCTGGATATATTAATAGGAACCAGAAAGGCTTTAACCATGGTTAATAGTTTAAATGGTGAATTGAAAAGAAAGGCCGGAAAAGCAAAAAATAAATCTTCCACATCCGGCAGCGGTAATGATAAAGTAGAAAGCGACAATATGGATAACAAACCAAGGAATATTGTCACGCAAAATAAAGAGGATAGATTAAAAGAGGTGAAAATCGGTTACGAAATTAAATATACTTATTGTACCGAATTCATACTGAAGGGCAGCGGGATAGATGTGGAAAGGCTGAAGGAAAGAATTGAGACTTTTGGCGACAGTGCAATGGTGGTGGGAAATGAAAGCCTGGTAAAAATACATGTACATACCAATAATCCACATAAGGTTCTGAGGAGAGCTCTAAAAGAGGGTACTCTTCATGATATTCAGATTGGTAATATGAAGGACCAGAGAGAAGAAGTAACCGGGGAAGCAAAGCCGCCGGAAAAAGAGATGGAGAAAAAGAGAGCTCTGATAGTGGTGGCCAGCGGTGAAAAACTGGAAGAAATATTCAAGAGTGTAGGTGTGGATATCATTGTAAGAGGCGGACAGAGCATGAATCCATCAACCTATGATTTAGTGAAAGCTATAAATAGCGCTGACGCTGATGAAGTTATTGTATTCCCCAATAATAAGAATATTATACTTACCTCAAACCAGGCAAAAAAAATTGTAAAGAAAAAGACTGTTTATGTAGTGCCTACAAGAACTATTCCGGCAGGGATAACAGCCGTACTGAGCTATAATCCTGATGCGGGAATGGAAGAAAATCTGTTCAATATGGAAGAGGCAGCCAACAGGGCTAAAAGCGGGGAAGTGACAGTAGCGGTCAGGAATGCGAATCTTATGGTAGGTGAAATAAAGAAAGGCGAATATATCGGCCTGTCCAACGGCAAGGTGAGAGTAGTTTCGGATAACATTATAGATGCGACTATTGATCTTGTGAGAGATATTGCTGATACCACCGAAGAGGTTATCACCTTTTATACCGGGAAAGATGCCAGGCCTGAAGACAATGAAGCTATAAAGCAAAAGCTAAAAAAATATTTCCCTAAAATGGATGTGGAAATGCATAAAGGCGGGCAGCCCTTATATCCCTATATATTTTCAATAGAATAATTACCAGACGGTGATGGATTATTAGAATTATTTCCGGTGAGTTTAAAGGCAGGAAACTAAAGCCTCCTTCAGATTATAAAATCAGACCTACTTTAGATAGTGTTAAAGAGAGCATTTTTAATGTTATTAGCGGCAGAATAGCAGGGTCAAATGTACTGGATCTATTTTCAGGAACGGGTTCACTGGGAGTGGAATCCTTAAGCAGAAATTGTAACCTGGTCTACTTCGTGGATAATAGTTCCCGGTCAATTAATCTCATAAGGTATAATACCAGGTATTTTGAGAATACGGATAAAAAGTATAAGATAATCAAAAGTGATGTTTTAAGATTTTTAGAATCTTATGAAGGTTTGAAATGGGATTTGGTCTTTTTGGATCCTCCATACAAAATTGAAAGTGGTATAATGAAAAAGATATTTGATACTCTGGCAGGTAAATACATCATCAAAAATGATGCTTTTTTAATTTACGAATACTTTTTTAAAAAAGATGTGAGCAGAGAAATAGAGAATTTAAAAATGGTCAAACAATCGCATTTCGGGGATAAAAAAGTAATTTATCTATCACCTTGCCAAAGTTAAAAGATAGGATTATATTATGGAAAAGATAGCACTGTGCCCGGGCACATATGACCCTTTAACCGAGGGGCATAAGGATATAATAAGCAGATGTTCAAAGATTTTTTATAAGGTGATAGTAGCCATATCCGGAGATACCAGAAAAAAACCATTTTATTCCATAGAAAAGAGAATGGATTTCGTAAACAGGGCTCTGTATAATTTAACTAATATAGAGGTAATAACTTTTGAAGGATTGCTGGTGGATCTGGCAAAAAGAGAAAAAGCGGCAGTCATAATTAAGGGGCTCAGAGCCATATCGGATTTTGAATATGAGTTTCAAATGGCACAGATAAATAAGAAGCTGAATCCTGAGGTGGAAACCATGTTTATGGTTACCAATCCCAAATTTGCTTATCTGAGTTCGAGTGCGGTAAAAGAAGTGGCAAGGTTTAATGGTTGCATAAAAGGTCTGGTACCGGAGGAGATAGAGAAAGATGTCATTGAAAGTTTTAAAAAGAATGTTTTTAATTAAAAATAAACTGATATGGAGAACGGCATGAATGTAATTGAAATCGTAGACCGGATTGAAGAATTTCTTGAAAAGAGCAGGAGGATTCCATTTTCATCCAATATAATTGTGAAAGAAAGTGAGATATATGATTTGTTGGATGAACTGAGGAGTGTACTGCCGGAAGAGTTCAAGCAGTCAAGGTGGATTGTAAAGGAAAGAGAGAATATGATAGAGGAGGCTAAAAGATATTCTGAAAGAGTAATTAAAGATGCCAAGGAAAAGGCAGAAATTATGGTCAGTGAAACCGAGATATTAAAAGATGCTACCAGAAAATCAGACGGGATAGTATCTAATGCAGAAGCCAGAGCAAGAACTATCAGGCTTGAAGCCGAGGATTATGCAGACGAGAAGCTGGCAAACCTGGAAGCTGTGCTGCATAAATTGCTAACTGCAATTGAAAAAGGAAGAGAGCAATTTAGAAGCGCACTGGATACGGGTGAAAAATAATATTTATTGAATAAATATTATTTTATGGTATATTGAATTATTTGTTTTTTTATAACAAGTTTGTAACAATATAGTAAGCAGGAGGATAGAGTATTGGCGGTTCCAAAAAGAAAAACATCAAAATCCCGAAGAAACAAACGCAGGACCCATGATAAATTAAAATTACTTAACATAGTAAGCTGCCCCAGGTGTCACAGCAAGAAAATATCCCACAGGGTTTGCCAAAATTGTGGTTATTACTCTGAACATGAAATAATAATATTTGAAGAGAAGGGTAAAGGGAAGGGCAAAGAGAAAGGAAAAGAAAAGAGCAAAAAAGAAACCAGTGAAGCACGTAGGTGAAAATGAGCCATATAACTGGAACCGGGGGTTTGTAATTTGAATCTGCATAATTTTTTTTGCCCTGAGTCTGTAGCAGTAATAGGGGCTTCCAGAGAAGAAAAAAAAGTAGGCCACAAGATTCTATCCAATTTAATAAATTCCGGATACAAAGGTAAGTTATTTCCTATAAATCCAAAAACTGATGAAATACTGGGAATTAAATGTTATTCATCCGTGCTGGATGTGCCCAGCAGTATCGATTTAGCTATAATAGTTATCCCTTCCATACTGGTATTAGATATTCTGGAACAATGTTCAAAGAAAAATATAAAGTGGTTTATTATCATTTCTGCAGGATTTAAAGAAACCGGCGTTGAGGGAGCCAGAATAGAGAGACAGTTAATTGAGAAAGCAAAGGACTACGGAATCAGAATACTTGGTCCCAATTGTCTGGGAATCATAGATACAGAATGTCCCATAAATGCTTCTTTTTCTCCCAATATGCCTCCCAGGGGGAAGATAAGTTTTATATCTCAATCAGGTGCACTGGGAACCTCTATCCTGGATTGGGCCAAGACTAATAAAATAGGGTTTTCGAAATTTGTTTCTCTGGGAAATAAAGCTGATATTTCAGAAAATGATCTGATTGAAGACTGGGAAAATGAGAAAAATACTGAAGTAATTACTTTATATCTTGAAGGTGTAAAATACGGAAAAGAATTTATCAGAATATGTTCCAGAGTTTCTAAGAAGAAACCTATAATAGTTATTAAATCCGGAAACACTGACGCGGGAGCCAGAGCGGTGTCTTCTCATACAGGTACTCTTGCCGGCTCGGCCAGAGCTTATGAAGCTGCCTTCAAGCAGGCAGGTATAATAAGAGCGGATACCATAAGGGATCTCTTTAACTACTCTATAGCTTTTTCCTATCAGCCATTGCCTAAAGGTAAAAAAGTTGCAATAATAACAAATGCAGGCGGTCCCGGCATCATGGCTACAGATGAATGTGAAAAAAGTGATATAGAGCTGACCGGTCTGAAAAAGGAAACTATAGATAGCTTAAAGAAATTTTTGCCCCAGGCGGCAAATTTTTATAATCCTGTGGATATATTAGGAGATGCCCTGGCAGAAAGATACAGAAAGGCACTGGAGGTAGTGGTAAGGGACAGCAGTGTTGATACAGTGGTGGTATTGCTCACACCCCAGGCAATGACCCAATGTTTGGAGACAGCCAGGGCGATTGTCGGAGTAATGGAAAACAGCGATCGCCGTATCCCGATACTAACAAATTTTATGGGAGGTTCTGAGGTAAAAGAAGCGGTTGATTTTTTAGCTCAAAAAAATATTCCCAATTTCGATATTCCTGAAGAGGCCATAAAAACATTAAAAGCGATGATGGAACATACCGAATGGAAATCCAGAAAGGATTTTCCTGTTGAGCAGTTCAATGTTGATAACAAAAGGGTTAAGGAAATATTTAATCAGTGCAGAATCGAAGGCAGGCTGGAACTGGGGGAAATGGAAGCAAGGGAAATACTGGAAGCATATAATATAGGGATACCTGAAGCGGAACTGGCCTGTGATATAGAAAAAGCAAAAGAGATAGCAGGAAGAATTGGATATCCGGTGGTATTGAAAATTGTTTCCCCCAATATTTTACATAAAACCGACGTTGGCGGCGTTAAGATTGGAATAGAAAATGAAAAAGAACTGGAAGAAAGTTATAACTGGATTCTTTTCAATGTTAAAAAATATATGCCCGATGCCAATATCAGGGGAGTTCTGGTTCAGGAGTTTATTGAAGAAAAAAAAGAGACTATTATCGGAATGAGTGAGGACCCTCAATTCGGGCCCATGGTTATGTTCGGACTTGGTGGAATATATGTTGAGACACTTAAGGATGTTTCTTTTAGAATTGTTCCCATAAGCAGGAAGGTTGCCCGCGAAATGGTGGAAGAGATTAAAACTTTCAAGCTACTTAAAGGTATCAGGGGCGAAGAACCTGCAGATATTGATAGTATAATTGAAATCATACTTAAAGTTTCTCAACTGGTAATAGATTTTCCAGAAATTATGGAAATGGATATCAACCCCTTGTTTGTAAAAAAACAGGGTGAAGGATCAATAGCTGGAGATGCAAGAATAAGAATAGGAGGTTAAAATGATTCCTTTATTTTTTATTTCAAACCAACCTTTTTCAGGTAAAAGTTCGATGTGTGTGGGAGTGGGGAAATTATTTGCTGAAAAAGGCCTCAAGGTAGGATATATGAAACCGGTGGGGACACTACCTACCCGGGTAGGAGGAATTACCACGGATGAAGATGCTCAATATATTTCCAGTATACTGGATGTAAAAGAAGAGCTTGAAGATATATGTCCCATCGTACTGACCCAGCAGTATACAAGAGAGGGGTTAAAGGATAAGAGTTTTTCCAGGGGATTTATGGATTTAATTGAAAAAGCTTACAGGAGAATTCAGAAGGGTAAGGATATCATAATTTTAGAGGGAGCCAAGAGTGTGGAAGACGGGTATTTCCTGGGGATATCATCAGATAAGATTTGTGAGCATCTGGGCGCCAAAGCGGTTATGGTAATTAAATACAGCTCTGAAATTGTAGATCAAATTCTTTACTCAAAGAAATTTTTAGGCAGCTGTCTTGCAGGAATAATTATAAACTGGGTTCCCAGACGCCAGGTGGATTATCTAAAGGAACTGGTAATACCATTCATTACAAAAAAAGAAATAGAAGTATTTGGATATATTGTGTCGGATAAAATGCTGTCTTCTGTGAGCGTAAAGGAAATGTCCGAGCTTTTGGGAGGGCAGATAATTTGTGCGGAAGATAAGGTGGATGAGCTGGTAGAGGCATTTATGGTCGGAGCTATGGGACAGGAGCAGGCTCTTAAATTTTTTAGAAGGAAAGCAAACAAGGCAGTTATAACCGGTGGCGATAGGGCAGATGTCCAGCTTGCCGCTCTGGAGACTCCTACCAAATGTCTTATACTTACAGGAAATTTTCAGCCAAGCACCGTGGTTCTGGGAAGAGCCGAAGAATTAGGTGTACCCATGATCCTGGTTAATTTTGATACTCTTACGGCAGTAGAAAGAGTGGGAGAAATTATAGGACATGTAAGATTCCATGAGATTAAGAAAATAGATAAAATAGTGGAAGTGGTAAAAGAGTATGTAGATATAAAAAGATTGCTGGAGATTTCAAAGAAATAATGTAACCGGGAAGAATTATAATGAAATCCAACTCAAATGAATACTCGGTTGTAGTAGATGCCATGGGAGGGGATTATGCTCCTGAAGAGATTATCAGGGGTTCAGTGGAAGCCAGGCAATCCTTTGGGATTAAAATAAGACTGGTGGGCAATAAAAATAAGATTGGGAAAATCGCAGCTTCCAGCCGCCTAAGCCTGGACGGGATAGAGATCACCGGAAGTTTCCAGGAAGTAAGTATGAATGAGTCACCTTCAGAAGTGTTGAAGAAAAAGAAAAAATCTTCAATTTATATAGGCTCACAGCTGGTATCGCATATTAAAAACAGCGCCTTTCTTTCTGCCGGTAATACAGGTGCGGTGATGGCCTGTTCCCTTTTTAATATAAAGAGGATTGAAAATATAATAAGGCCTGCAATTGCAGTGGTTGTACCGCTGTCTGATAAGAAATTTGTACTGATCGATGCAGGAGCAAACGCTGACTGCAAACCTCAATACCTGGCCCAGTTTGCCGTAATGGGAAAGGTTTATTCTGAAAATATACTGGGAATAAATAATCCGAGGGTTGCTCTGGTTAATATTGGTGAGGAAGAAAAAAAAGGCAGTGAACTGGTAGTTGAAAGTCACAGACTGCTTAAAGCCTATTCTAATATTAATTTTATCGGAAATATAGAAGGAAGGGAGATGTTTGATGGCAGAGCGGATGTGGCGGTTTGTGATGGTTTTGTAGGAAATGTAATTTTAAAATCAATTGAGGGTCTGGCAAATTTCTTTTTTAGTGAGGTAAAACAGGTATTGAGTTCTAATATACTGAGTAAAATTTCTGCTCTGGGACTAAAAGGCTCTTTTACCGGGATGAGGAAGAAATTCGATTATGAGGAATATGGAGGGGCACAGCTCCTGGGATTGGGCGGTCCTGTGATTATTTCACACGGAAGTTCAAAATCCAGAGCAATTAAAAATGCCATAAAGGCAGCTATGGAAGCATTAAGAACAAATTTGACCGCTAAAATCAAAAGTGAAATCAATAATATAATGTAAATAAAAGAAGAGGGAGAAAGAATGGAAAATTTTGAAAAGCTTAAAGATATTTTAGTTGATGTACTTGGTGTTAAAAAACCGGATATCAAGTCAGAAAGCAAATTTATTGATGATCTGGGAGCTGATTCTCTGGATCTGGTAGAACTCATTATGGCATTTGAAGATAAATTCAAAGTAGATATAAGTGATGAGGATGCCGAAAAGATAATTACAGTAAAGAATGCTCTGGATTATATTGAATCCCATTCTAAGAAGTGAGTTTTTTAAATATAGAATAAGTTTTATAGTTTAATAAGGCGGCGAAACCTGTTTAATGAACAATGAAGCGGTACTTGAGGGTAGAGTAAGAAATTGGCTGAAAAGTATAGGAGTTAATACAAATAAAATAAAAATTTATATACAAAGTTTAACCCACAGATCGCGTGCACGTCAGATAAATATCAAATCACGGGGAAATGAACAGCTTGAATTTTTAGGCGACAGCATACTTTCCTTTATTATTACCTCATATATATACAGAAATTATGATTATTTTAGTGAAGGTAAGATGGCTAAAATAAGATCAGTTCTGGTAAACAGAAAGACACTGACAGAATTGGCCAGGGAAATAAAAATAGATCAGCAAGTACTTTTAAGCGAGAACGAGGAATTATGCCACGGAAGAGAAAAAACATCGATTTTAACTGATAGTATGGAAGCGCTTATTGGCGCCATTTATACTGATAAGGGAATTGATTTTACTTTTAACTGGGTTCTGGAGAGGTATAAACAGAGGGTTGAGAAGGTAATTGGCACAACGGAGATTATGGATCATAAGACCTATCTTCAGGAAGTTATTCAGGCGGATTACTCCAAACTGGCAAAATACAGGCTGATTAAGTCTGAAGGTCCCGATCATGATAAATCATTTTATTCAGTGGTATTGCTTAATGATAAGATAATCGGAAAAGGCAAAGGCAAAAGCAAGAAGGAATCCGAACAGAACGCTGCGAAAAATACTTTAAAGAAATTATATAACTTGAAATTATAATTTTTACAGGGAATTTAAAATTGTATTTAAAAAACATATCACTGCGGGGTTTTAAATCTTTTAAAAATAAAAGCCAGTTATTATTTGAGCCGGGAATTAGTGTAATTGTAGGGCCCAATGGAAGCGGCAAGAGTAATATAGCGGATGCTATTTCCTGGGTTCTGGGTGAGCAGAGTCCGAAATCGCTGAGAGGGAGTTCTATGGGGGATGTTATTTTTAAGAGTAAAAACGAAGAGATGGGAATTGCCGAAGTTTCCCTTATGTTTGATAACTCTGACAGATTATTTAATACGGAATTCAGGGATGTTAAATTTACCCGCAGGGTATTTTCCAGGGGAGGCAGTGACTATTTTATAAATTCTTCTCCCTGCAGGTTAATCGATATTCAGGAAATGACAGCTGAAAGTGGAATAGGCAAAGGTTTGCATATTATAATCAATCAGGGGCAGATCAATGATATTGCGGTACTAAAGCCCATTGAGAGAAAAATTATAATAGATGAGGTATTAGGTATATCAAAACATAAAAACAGGAGAGATAAATCAATAGGAAAACTTCAGAGAGTAAAAAATGATATCGAGAGAATAGATGATTTAATGGAAGAAATAAAGAGGACCATGGATCCTCTTGAGATCGAGGCAAAAAGGGCACAGAAATATGCTGAAATTTCCAATCTGCTTAAAAAAGAAGAAATTTCTCTTTTTATTGCCCACCTTAACAGCTTAAATAAAGAGTGGGAAATCGAAAATAGCACATATGGTAAAAATAAGGATAAGCTTAAAGTAATAGAGGCAAAAGTCTTAGAATTAGAGAAAGAAAAGAGCAGTCTTTTGGAGCTTGTGGATAAAAAAGATAGTGAGTATGAATTATGGAAAAGCAGAGTTGACCGGTTCAATTCGGGGAGGGATCAGCTTGGCCATGTGATGTCTCTGATAGGGAGCAAGAAGAATGTGTTCAGTACATTATATAATATGTTTGAACTGGAGCTTGGCAGTATTAGAAGTGCGGGTAGTTTGCAGAGCCCGTCAAAACAATACGATAATAACGGCGAGCAGTCTTTTTTTGAAAATATTTCAAATAAGCTTAATAAGCTGGACAAATTGTTTTTGAATTTTTTGGAAAGATTAAGAAAAAAAATAAAGGACGAGGATACCGGCAGCTATATTGAAAACGAAGGAAAAATAATAGCGGGAGAACTAAAAGATTTATTCAGGATGGTTAGCAGCAGGCAGAATAAAAAAAAGAGCGGGCAGAAAGGCGAACCGTATAAAAGTAACGGAGAAGAGATTGGAAATTTCAGACAAAGATTGAATAAAATCGAAGTCATAAAAGATGTTTGCAGTATTAATTTGAAAAGATCGGAAAAAATTTATTTGCTTCTAAATGATTATAAATCTGCCTGGGGAGATATTAAAGATAAGCTTTACCCTGAATTTGAAAAAAGACGCAGTGTACTTTCAGGCAGCCAGGATAAAATAGGTGAATCGGACAGCAAAATAAATCAATTAAATGTATCCAAATTAAATCTGGAAAGTAAGATGTATAAAATAAATTTGAACAAAGAGCAGATAAAAGAAAAGGTAAAAATAATAACAGAAGGAATTACCGATAATTATAACCTGTCAATGGAGTATGCGCTAAAAAGTTACAGCCCCAGTACCGATATTAAAAAATCGGAAGCAGCAGTAAGAAGGCTCAAGAATGATATAAGAAGATATGGAAGTGTTAATCCCAATGCGGCTATTGAATACAACAGGATAAAAAAGAGATTTGATTTCCTGAACCGTCAGAGATTTGATCTGGCCGGAAGCAAAAAGAATCTGGAGGAACTGATTAAGGATATGAATATAAGAATAGCCGATTTATTTTTTAAGAAATTTGATGAAATTAACAGATGCTTTAAAAGCTATTTTAAGGTGTTGTTTCCTTTAGGCGAAGGTGAAATGCAGCTGGAAAGGAATGGCGGTCTGGATGAAGATGAAACAGGCGTAGATTTAAAGGTGGATATAGGCAATAATAAATTTGTACCTATTTCACTGCTCTCAGGAGGAGAAAAATCTTTAATCTCCATGGCCTTTCTCTTCTCTATTTATTCCATAAATCCATCGCCTTTTTATGTTTTTGACGAGGTGGATGCTGCACTGGATGACGCAAATATAGGAAGGTTTTTAACTCTGGTAAAGAAGTTTTCTGAAAAACAGCAGATTGTAATAATTACCCATCAGAAGAGGACCATGGAAGTTGCAGATACGATTTATGGTGTTACTATGCAGTCAAGCGGGATCTCCAAGATAATTGCTGAAAAAATTGAAAAACATGCAGAGGTTAATTAAAAATTTAAATTATTTCTGGAACAAGTTTAAAAGCAATAAGGGCCAGTTCTGGGATGAGCTGGAAGAGCAGCTGGTAACCAGTGACATCAGTATTAATACTGCCGGCAAGATGCTGGATGAAGTGAAAGATTATGTTTACCGTGAGAATATAAATGATCTGGAAAAGGTAAAGGCACTTTTAAAGAAACAGATTATAGGAATCCTTAACGGAAGTAAAAATCTTAAATTGAATATACCGGCCATTCGCCCTGCGGTATTTTTGATAGTAGGAGTGAACGGTGTGGGTAAAACTACAGCAGTTGCAAAGCTGGCCAACATATTTAAAAAGGAAGGAAAAAAGGTTTTAATATCGGCAGCAGATACTTACAGGTCGGCTGCAGTAGAACAAATACAATATTATGCTGAAAAATTAGGGCTGGATATGGTATCCCATCAGAAATTTTCAGATCCCGGAGCGGTAGTTTATGATAGCATAGAAAAGGCAAAAGCCAGGAATATTGATGTGGTTATAATTGATACTGCGGGAAGGATGCAAACCTCATATAATCTGATGGAAGAGTTAAGGAAAATAAAAAAAGTAATTAACAGAAGAATAGGGCGGGAAGTCGATGAGATACTGCTGGTGGTGGATTCCACTACCGGACAAAATGCTAAAAATCAGGCGGAATTGTTTAATAATGTGCTTAATCTAACCGGTATTATTTTAACCAAGGTTGACAGCGCTTCCAAGGGCGGGATAGTCATTACTATAAAGCATGATCTGGGAATTCCCATAAAAATGGTTACCAATGGCGAAAAATTGGAAGATATATTTCAATTTGATGCGGTTAGATTTACTGAATTGATATTCTCTTGATTTTAATACCAATATGAAAAAGGATTTTTACTAATGTTTGATCTGCTAACGGCAAAGTTCGAGAATTTATTTTATAAAATAAGGAATAAAGGAAAAATAAGTCCAGGTGATCTTGATAATGCATTAAGGGAAATCAAACTGGCACTGCTGGAAGCTGACGTAAATTTTAAAGTGGTTAAGGAATTTTTAGAAAACGTAAAAGCAAAGGCAATAGGTGAAAAGATACTGGAAAGTCTGACTCCCTATCAGCAGGTGGTGAAAATAGTAAATGAAGAAATTACAAGAATGCTGGGCTCAAGCAGCGGCAGTATAAGTTTTGCTTCCAGGGGTCCCACAGTCATAATGACAGTTGGGCTTCAGGGCTCCGGAAAAACTTCATCGGTTATAAAACTGGCCCATTTTTTAAAAGTAAGGTTTCAGAAAAAGGTATCCGTAGTTGCTGCGGATATATACAGACCGGCAGCGGTCCTTCAACTGGAAGATATGGCAAAAAATATAGGAGTGGATGTTTATTTTAAGGAAAATTCGGACCCGGTGTCCATATCGGTAAAAGGATTGGAACTGTTTAAGAAATCAGGAAGCGATGTAATTATAATCGATACCGCCGGAAGGCTGCATATTGATGAAAACATGATGAAGGAAATTGTAAATATAAAGAATAAAGTAAGTCCGCATCAGATATACCTGGTGCTTGATGCTATGACCGGTCAGGAAGCTGTAAATATTGCTTCCAGCTTTAATCAGAAGGTTGAATGCGATGGAATAATTCTAACCAAATTGGACAGTGATACCAGGGGAGGTGCTGCGCTTTCCGTTTATTATGTGGTTAAAAAACCTATAAAGTTTGTATCCAATGGAGAAAAAGTTGAAGATTTTGATATATTTTACCCCGATAGAATTGCTTCCAGAATATTGGGTAAGGGCGATGTGATGACCTTAATTGAAAAGGCGGAAAAAGTTGTAAGCGAAAAGGAGGCCAAAAGAATTGAAGAGAAGATTTATAAAAATGAATTGAATTTCGAGGATTTTGTGGGACAGCTGAAAAGCATAAAAAAGATGGGGTCTCTAGATAAAATATTCTCCATGATACCCATGGCCAACAAGAGTAAGATGCTTAAAAAAGTAAATCTTGATGATTCTCACCTGGATCGGATAGAAGCCATAATCAATTCCATGACTGTAGA
>CAZHOY010000016.1:0-14380 GCA_964534695.1 uncultured Actinomycetota bacterium
TATCCCTTTGTTTTTTTCTGGTCCTGAACCTGCTCAGGACTTCCAGGATAACAGGGTAATTTTTATAACGCTGGTTGAATGTCTGGTAGTGCTGATCCGCAAGAATGGTGGTTGGTACCAGCATCAGAACCTGCTTTCCATCTTCTATGGCTTTAAAAGCTGCCCTTACGGCCACCTCGGTCTTCCCGAATCCTACATCTCCGGTCACCAGAATATCCATTGGTTTTGGCTGGTGCATAGCATCTTTTACATAATTTATGGCCTTGATTTGATCAGGGGTCTCCTTGAACGGAAACAAATCTTCTATCTCCTTTTGCCAGGGGCTGTCGGCAGGAAATGAATATCCGCTGGTGGATTCTCTCTCTGCATATAATTTGGCAAGATCAATGGCAAGCTTATGGACAGATTTCCTGACCTTCTTTTTAAGATTATCCCACTTCCTGGAATCAAGCGGCGTTACTGTAGGATTTTTTGTCCCGATATATTTGCTTATCCTGTCAGACTGCCAGGTGGGCACATATAGCTTATCATTATTTGCATACTCTATTAAAAAATATTCCCTTTTACAGCCGCCGGTCTGTTTGGATGCCACATCGATATATTTACCTATACCATGATTTTTATGCACCACATAATCTCCGAACTCCAGATACTCAAAATCCTTATGCAAAGAAATTCTTTCCTTGAAAGCACGGGGCTGTATCCGGTCATAAATATCCAGCTCGCCGTATAATGAAACAACTCCGGACTGGTAACCCCTGTATAATCTTCTATTTGAGATATCGACAATGTTTGATTTAAGCGAATCATAACCGGCTCCCGCTTCTGCACTTAAATAGCTGTAGGATATAGAATTATTTAGAAGTAACTCTTCTACTTTTTTCCTTCTACTGCTCCCGCCAATAGAGATGATTGCCTTTCTTTTGCTTTTTATATCCTTTTTTATATTGTCTATGAAAACAGCAGAGTTCCCAAAACTTTTTTTCTGCCTGGTTATTCCCCCCAGATTGAATTCGCCCCTGTGGGCGGTCTGTTGTCCGGCAGAGACTATATTCAATTTTAAATAAAAGCTTTCTTTTTTAAGAAAGTCTTTTTCCGCCACATAAGAGATTAGCTTGCTGCCTGCAGCCTTGAGCATGTCCCTGTCACTATTGAATAACTTGTTAAGAATATCAATATCGCTTTTTACTTTCAGGTAGATCTCCAGCGGGTCACACCATACCGCTGCAAATCGGGAGTCGCATCTTTTTAGCACATCAATAAAAGAGACCATTTTACCGGGTGATTTTGCACTGCCTACAGCTTCTATTTCCCAGGGATTTATATTCGGAAAAACAGAAATTTTATTTAATTTTTTTAGCAGCTTCTGGCTTAAAAGGTCATAAAAAAATATTTTCTCCGCTTCATCTCCCAGGAAATCAATTCTTACAGGATTTTTTCCGGTTATATCAAAAATATCAATGATTTCCCCTCTTACGCTGAATTCTCCCCTGTCATAAACCTGATTTACCCTTTCGTAGCCGCTGCCCACAAGTTTATTAATCAGTTCATCTCTACCGTATTCACTTCCAGTCAATATCTTTATGCTTTTAAGCCTGCCGGCTTTTAAGGAAGGCATAAGATTTAGCAGGGCATTGCTGGTAGTAATAACAAAAAAGGCCTTCCTGGAGCTGCTGCCTTCTAATAAATTCTTAATGGTATTGAGTCTTTTGGTAATATTCTCCACAGGAGTGGTTTTATTTTTATAGAAAATACTGTTTCCCAGACTGGGAAAACTAAAAATCTCCGCTTTTGGAACAATACGGCTTATTTCACTTTCAAGCTCCCAGGCTCTTTCCAGAGTTGGGGTAATTACCAGAAGCGGAACATTAAAAGCCGCCCAAAAGGCACTGATTACGAAAGGCCAGATATTCTCATCTGCAGCAACAGTATTAAGGCTGCTGCTTCCTGTTCCTTTTGGTTTAAGATTTTCTTTTCTGTAATACTCTAAAAACTGCTGCCACTGTTTTTCAGTTATAAAATTTTCTAAAAACATTTCCATTCCACTATTTTAAAACCAATGTCAAGAGTAATTATATAAGAAAATAATTTAAATATTTTATCACAGTAACCGGAGTTTTATCGAAGAACCGCTTACGGATAGAACTTGCAACAGTGATACAGCCTGATCTGCAAGTTATAATTTTTATGCAACAGCAGTCGGGAGGGATAATAATAAGATTAAATAAAAAAAGACAAAAGCGGTAAATTAAGATGCTTTCAGTTATATTTATTCATGGCATACTCGATACCTTCCATAAGGTAATCATTTACCATGTCCGGTGATCTCTGTATTCCGATCTCAACTTCTTCTCTTTCCCTTTTTTTGAATTCACCCAGTACATAGTCTGTTGCATCCTGTCTACCGGGAGGTCTTCCTATACCAAACCGGAGCCTGTCAAAATCGAAGCTTCCGAATTTTTCCACTATTGATTCCAGACCTTTATGCCCGCCGGTGTTCCCACCTGACTTTAACCTTATCTCCCCTAATTCAATATCAATATCATCATGAATCACCAGCATCGAGCTTATCTGCTTTTCAAAGAATCTATAGCACAAAGCAACAGCGCTGCCGGAATCGTTCATAAATATCTGGGGTTTTAGAAGTATAATCTTTTGCTCATTATATGAGGATTCTGAAACTAACGAATTGAATTTACGGTAAATTTTCTTTTTCTCAAGGCTATCATTAATCTTATCAATAATCCTAAAACCTATATTATGCCTCGTAAATTCATATTCCTTACCGGGGTTGCCAAGACCGACAATTAAAACCATGATTATTACTTTTCCTTGGAACCTTTTTCTTTCTTATGTCCTTCTTCCCTGGAACTTTTTTCTTTCTTGTGTCCTTCTCCCTTTGACTGTTCTTTCTCTTCTTCCCCGGGTTCTTCTTTTTCCTTGCCAATTACCTCAGGTTCAGCAATTTCTTCTTCCTCAGCTTCCTCTTCGGTAACCAACTCTTCTTCTTTTAACTGGGTCGGGTGAATTATTGAAACTACTACTTCTTCATGATCATTCAATATCTTTATCTTATCAGAAATTTCAATGTCCGAAACTCTTATTGCTATACCCATATCCAGATTTTTTATATCATATTCAATATACTCAGGAATATCTTTGGGAAGACAGGAAATATGTAACTCTCTTAGACCATGCTGTAGGACGCCTCCGCCATCTTTGACTCCTATGGCTATTTCTTCATTAATGATATGGACGGGGACAGTGGTTTCTATTTCCTTTTCCATCTGTATCCTTAAAAAATCCAGGTGAAGAAATTCTCTGGTAATGGGATCTCTTTGAAATTCCTTTATTAGAACTGTCTCTTTTTTGGTTCCATCTACCTGCATATCAAAAATCAGGCTGAATATGCTTCTGCCCTTTAACAGGTTTTTGAATTCTCTTTCTTTTACCTTAATGCTAACCGGTTCCTTATTCAATCCATACATTACCGCAGGTATGTAATTATTATTCTTTAACCTTCTGGACGCATTGTTTTTTACTTCACTGTCATCTCTTTTTTCTACTACTAAACCTATGTTTTCCATCTATTGCTGCACCCACCTTGATATTTAAAAGTTAAACCAAATTTTCGCCTTTAAACAACTCGCTTACCGACTTGCAATAATAAACTTTTTTTATTGTTTTTGCAAGCAGAGGTGCGATGGAAAGTACTTTTATTTTATCATAGCTGTTTTTATTATCTAATGGAATGGTATCCACCACTACCAGCTCTTCAATTCTGGAATTTTTAAATTTCTCTATAGCATCGCAAGAAAAAATAGGGTGGGTGGCACCGACGTAAACTTTTTTTGCATTGTGTCTGAGTAGCATATCGACAGCTTTAATAAGTGTATTTCCCGTATCTATCATATCATCGAAAATTATAACGTCTTTCCCTTCCACATCACCTACTATATGCTCTATCTCTGCCATATTGGGGGCGGGTCTTCTTTTATCCAGTATAGCAAGAGGGAAATGAAGCCTTTTGGCAAATATACTTGCTCTCTTTACACCTCCTACATCCGGGCTGACCACTACACCATTCTTAATATTTTTTTCCTTAAAATACTTGGCTATTATGGGTATGGCAGTAACATGATCTACAGGAGCATCAAAGAATCCCTGGATAGTAGCAGCATGTAGATCAACAAGTATGGCCCTGTTCATCCCTGCCACAGAAAGCAGATCAGCAAACAACTTTGCAGTTATGGGTTCTCTTCCCTCCGATTTTTTATCCTGGCGCGCATATCCATAATGTGGAATCACAGCATTTATCATACCGGCGGAAGCTCTTTTCAGTGCATCTATCATTATGAGCAATTCTATTATATTGTCATTTATCGGTTCACAGCATGTCTGCACCACAAATACATCTGCGCCTCTTACACTTTCATCAAACTTTATATGTATTTCACCATTGCTAAACTTGTTCCTGGTAATTTTTCCGGCACTTATTCCAAGCTCCTCTGCAATCTTGCTTGTAAGGCTGGGATAAGACGAGCCCGAAAAGAGCATCATCCTTTTGTTATCTTTATTATTTTTTGTGCCTTCTGTCATAAATTATTTACTCCTTTGTATTTTTTAATTTTTTTCTATCTCTGTATTTTATGGCTCCGTTTTTTATATTCTTTTGTTCCCCCCGTTCTATGGCCAGGCAATCAGGCGGAACATCCCGGTATATAACCGAACCTGCAGCCACCACTGCTCCATTTCCTATTTTAACCGGAGCAATAAGCATAGTATCCGAGCCTATAAATACATCATCCCCGATAATAGTTTTGCTCTTATTAAAGCCATCATAATTAACCGTGACCGAAGATGCGCCGATATTCACACCAGACCCGATTTCAGTATCTCCCACATAGCTTAAGTGCGGGACCTTACTCTTCTCATCAATCCTGGACTTTTTAACTTCACAAAATGCTCCGACTTTTACATTATTACCCGTTACGGTACCGGGTCTTATGTAACTATAGGGACCAATGTTGTTATTCTTTCCGATAACAGAACCGGTTATAACAGAAGCATTTATGCTGCTGCCCTCGCCTATTTCCGTATCCGTAATCTGGCAGAAAGGGCCTATCTTAGAATTTCTGGCAATCCTGGTTTTACCTTTAATAAAACACGAAGGTTCAATAACCACATCCCTGTCTATTACAACAGAACTTTCAATGTAGCATGAATCAGGATTTCTGATAGTCACACCGTTTTCCATTAAAATTTTATTAATCTTTCCGTGCATGATACCCTCTGCTATTGAAAGCTGGGTTCTATCATTTATGCCCATAACCTCATGGTAATCCGGTACCGTCAGGCAGCTTACTTTTTTACCGTCCCTGATCAGCAATTCAACTACATAGGTCAGATAATACTCCTCCTGAATGTTTTCGGTTTTAATCATTTTAATATTGTCAAATAGTGCTTTGGTATCAAAACAATAAATGGATGAATTAACCTCATTTATTTTTCTCTCTTCAGGGGAAGCATCTGTTTCCTCCACAATTTTTACTATGCCGCCGCTTTTATTTTTTATAATCCTTCCATAACCTACGGGATCGGGAGCCAGGAAGGTGATCAGGCAAGCTGTACTTCCGGAGCTGATTTTATTTTCAATTAATTTTTCCAATGTTTTTATACTGATCAGCGGACTGTCCCCGGAAAGTATTAAAACATATTTTCCAAAATCCTCTTTTTGTTTTTTTACCATAAGAACAGCATGGGCGGTGCCCTGCTGCTTTTCCTGGACAACAATTTTAACCCGGGGAAAGTTATTTCTTATATAACTGCTGACCGGTTCTTTTTTATAGCCGATAACCGTAAATATATTTTTGGGATTCAATTTACCGGCTAAAGATAGTGCATAATGAAGAATTGGCTGGCCTGATATTCGATGAAGCACTTTTGGAATTTCTGACTTCATTCTTTTGCCTTTACCTGCAGCTAGAATAACCACAGTTAAATCTTTAGAGAAATTCATTTTTAACAAATTCCTGGCAAAAACTTACCTATAATTAATAATACTACTAGATTGTAACATAAAAAAAACATTTATCTAAGCACTACTCCATAAATTTTCCTCCGCTTATTTCCCTGGAAACTACACCATAATCAGACTTGAAATAAACATCGATATATATCAGATTATTGCACTTCTTTCCAAGTATTTCCTTTCTTAAGAAAAATTCCGCATCCTGTGGGCCTTCTCCTGCATTAATCCTGGATATATCACTGGACTTTCTTACTTTTATAGCAATCTCTTCACCGCAATTATTGCATCTTACTCTAAAAGTGATAAGGCTTGAACTGCCGTCTGCTGTTGGAGTAGTAAAGATTTTTTTCAAATTCTTAAAAAAATCACTCATCCGGTCCCCCTATCTTTCTTTGTTAAAAAGTTCTTTACAGTTAATTTATTCTACCTTACCGGCTTGAAAAATTAACTGTTTCTTTTCTCCAGATCCAATAGAAATCTTTTTACATTTTTCCCTGCTTCAAAACCGCTTATGCTGCCGTTTTCTTTTATAACCCTATGGCAGGGTACAACCAGTATTATAGGATTATTCTTTAATGCCGAACCGGTTGCCCTCCAGGCTTTTCTGTAACCAGCTTTACCTGCCAGCTTCTTATAGCTTATAGTTTTTCCATAAGGTACGGAAACAACACTATTCCATATATCTCTTTTAAATCGGGTTCCGTTCAAAAATTCGGTCCCGAAATTTAGATTCTTTATTCTGCCGTCCAGATAACCGATGATTTTACTTTCAATATCATTTGATTTTCTGTCTATTATGGAAACCTTATCCGAACCTCTGAAATTATGTTTGGCACTTTCAACAAATTTCTGGAAATTCTTTTCTCCGATTCCCATGAACAGAATTATTATCTTACCGTTTTTATGCTTCCATAAATAATACATTATGCCTATTTTTGTCTTAAAACTGGATTTATTTATATCCTCCATTTACAGCTACCTCGAATTACCATGTCCCAAAAATTCACCTATCTAAAATTCATTTTACTTTTTCTTTACCTGTTCAATCTAACAAAATTTTCAATGGATCTATCATATGTCCTTTCGGCCTCCTTATCGAAATAACAGGCCGGAAGTTCCCCTAATTGCTTGTGGTAGGCTATACACTCACAGCAAATACCTTTTCTGGAGCAGGGCTCGTAAGTGCAGTTGCAATTTTTTAAATTTCTTTCCTTGTTGCATTCCATATTAATATTTTCCTTCCCGGTTTATATTTTTAATAACTCCTTGAATCTGATTTATATCAGTTTAGTATTCAATTCCCTTTCTGGCCCTTATGCCTGTCCTGAAAGCATGCTTTATTTCTTTCATCTCGGTTACCGTATCAGCAATATCTATTAACTTACGGCAGGCATTCCTCCCCGTCAGTACCATACAAAGTTTTTCAGGTTTGTTTTTTATAAGGGTCACCACATCCTGTGCATCAAGAAGCCCGTAATCTACCAGATTATTTATTTCATCCAGGATAATCATATCATACCGGTTGCTGTTAATCTTATCGGCGGCATATTTAAAAGACTTCACTGCATTATCTGTCTGCCGGTCGGTGGGACTGGGTCTGCCATTTTTTAAACTGATAAACCCTTCCCCCAGCTGTTTGATTTCTATAAGCGGTTTTAACTTCTCTATAACCCTGGTCTCACCGGTTATGCGGGGCGCTTTTATAAACTGAAGGACTAAAACTTTAAGGTCATGGCCTGCCGCTCTCAGTGCCATTCCCAGTGCGGCCGTGGTCTTACCCTTGCCGCTGCCTGTATTTACTATAACCAGTCCCCTTCCGCTGTCTTTACCGGACTTACGTTCTGGAAAGTTATTATTCTTTTTTAAATCCATACCCAATCTGGCTCTTTTTGAAACTTAATTTTATTATAACCCATACCTTAAGATTTTATAAAATAATTTCATATCCATATTTTCCCTGAAAACATCCGCCAGCCTGTCATACTGCTCCTGTTTAAAAATTTTGTATGAAGGAGCTTCACCAGCAGCACCGGTAATTCTGGTATCACCTGCGGCCTTGATATTATTCTTTTCTCTTATCAAACCAAGGATAAATTTTCTAAAAATTTGATTATCAAAAGCCCCATGGATATATGTACCCATCACGATCCCGTCAACTTTTTTCCCGAAGGTTATAAATCCGTCATCACCGTTAAAACCACCGGTGGTACTGCCCCTGCGCTTTACCTTAAAAAGCGGTACCAGTTTCCCGGATTTACAGGACACCGGTGTGGATATACCCATATGGATCTCATATCCTTTCATGGCCTCCTCTTTTTCGCCTGCAGCTTTGCTGCCTGTCCTTTTTAAATTCGGTCCGTAATTAAAAATATTTTCATTTAGCTTAAACTTTACCTGACAGGTGCTTTTATTTTTTAAAAATTCCGTATTTATATCCATCAGGCCAAAGCCGTCAATATCTTCACTATGGGGCGATTCACTCCCAAACTTATCTGTAATCTTTCTTCCCAGAATCTGATAACCACCGCATATCCCAAATATTACTGCACCTTTTCGGTATTGACTTTTAATCTCTTCCTCCAGTCCGGATTTTCTCAAATACAGCAGATCGCCAATGGTGCTCTTGCTTCCCGGGATTATAATCATATGAGGTTTTAATTTCCTTAACTCCTGCTTATTTCTAATATAAATAAGGCTTACTCCTTTTTCCATTTCAAACACATTAAAATCAGTAAAATTAGAAATATGGGGAACATAGACCACGCCAATTATTACTCTTTTTCTGTCATTACCCCCGGCTCTGTCCAGAACTATCTTTTTGGAAATTTCCCTCTCCAGATTAACAGAGTCCTCTTCTTCTATATAAATATTCTTATAATAAGGAATAGTCCCCACCACAGGGATTTTTAACTTCCGGCTTATATAATCATTGCCCGGTTCAAGGAGGCTTATATCTCCCCTAAACTTATTTATCAGCAGTCCTTTTATATACCTCCTATACTTTCTCGGCAGCAGCTTTACCGTGCCGTAAAAGCTGGCAAAGATTCCTCCCCTGTCAACATCCCCTACCAGTATTACCGGAGATGCGGAAATCTCGGCTGTTTTCATATTCACAATGTCATTTTTAAGCAGATTTATTTCTGCCGGACTGCCGGCTCCTTCTATAACTACATAGTCAAATCTTTTCTTCAGATCATCAATTATTTCTTTAATTCTTTCCAGATAAAATGTTTTCTTGCGGTTATATTCAGAAGCACTCATGTTTTTTACCACTTTCCCCATGAATATTATCTGGGCTTTCGTATCAGCAATGGGCTTGATGAGTATTGGATTCATATATACTTCAGGCTTCAGTCCGCATGCTTCGGCCTGTACCACCTGGGCCCTGCCCATCTCTCCGCCAGCAGCGGTAACGTATGAGTTTAATGCCATGTTCTGTGATTTAAAAGGGCACACCTTGTACCCATCCTGCTTTAGAATCCTGCACACTGCAGCAACAGCCACGCTCTTGCCGACATGCGAACCCGTGCCCTGTATCATTATGGATTTTGATTTGCCTTTTTTCATATCACGACTGTAAATGACGGAGTATCTGATTTACCGACCTGACCACGACTGCGCCGCTTCTTATTATCTTCCCGTAGAGCCTGCCTGCCTTTCCGCCGGTATGGTCCCTTTCTTCTATGCGCTTTTCATCTATTATTATCACTTTTTTACCCAACTTCACTGCCTCTTTTACCGACAGAAGATTGGAAAAGTTTCCATGACCAAACTCTACTCCGGGCAAAATAACCACATCACTGGACCTTATAAACTTAAGATTTCTGTCCTGCGACTGCCGACTTATAGGGGAAAATGGAGCTTCGGTCACATACGGTATCCCCAGCATCTGTGCGGTATTAACATCCGTATCCAGGGTATTTATAACTCCACAGGATACCCTGTAACCGCTGCTGCTGAGCAAATTTATAACCGGTGATGCGGCTCCGCCTCCGCCGACAACATGAACCTTAAGGTATTTATTTAACTCTTTATCCGAAGCATCCCCGAATATATCAGGGCTAAAGATGGGACTTACATAAAGTTTTCCGGTCACAGGATTTTTACCCACATATACGTCGCTTCCAAATACATTTTTAATGCTTTCCCTACTTATTACACTTTCCGGGGTTCCGAAACTGGAAATTCTACCCTCTTTTAGAAGCATTATTTTTTTACTGTTCTGTATGGCCAGATTTATATCATGAAAAATCCCGATTACGGTTTTGTTCTCTTTTTTGTTCAAGCTTAAAAAAAGATTCATAAACTCTATCTGGTAGTTTATATCAAGGTGAGAAGTCGGCTCATCCAGAAGAAGCACAACGCTGTCCTGCGCCAGAGCCTGGGCTATAATTACCCTCTGTTTCTCACCGCCTGACAGTTCCGAATATTTTCTGTCTTCAAATGACAGCGTTTCGGTCTTTTCCATGGCCTGTCGAACTGCACCATAATCCTCTTCTTTTTCCATACCGAACCTTGAAATATAGGAATGCCTTCCCATCATAATCATCTCAGGTACGGTAAAGCTAAAACCGGGATTGGTATACTGTGGTACAACAGCCACCAGTTTTGCCACATCCCTTGAGCTTAACTCCCTTATATTCTTCCCTCCTATTTCAATTCTGCCCTTGTAATTTTCCAGCACCTTACTTATAAGGTTTACCAGTGTACTCTTTCCTGCTCCGTTGGGGCCCAGGATGGATATAAAATCACCCCTTCCTATATCAAAATCCAGGTCGTTCAGAACCTGGTTGTGGTCATAGGAAAAATTTAAATTTTTAACCGAAATTATATTATCCTCTTTATTCATCCTATCCCCAAAAGCACCTTAAAAAATTTGCTTTTTTGACCTTATCAGAAGATACAGGAAAAACGGAACCCCTATAATGGAAGTAATGATGCCTACCGGAATTTCTCTGGGCATAAGTACGGTTCTTGCCAGTGTATCGGATACAAGCAGCACCATTCCTCCTGCAATTGCCGAAGTGGGATATAATATCCTGTGGTCGGGTCCTACTATAAGCCTTAAAATATGCGGGGTTATAAGTCCCACGAACCCGATAATTCCGCTTACGGATACTGCCGCCGCAGCTATAAACGATGCCATCACCAGCATTACCTTTTTTACCTTTTCGGTCTGCACCCCCAGCTGGACCGCTCTTTTATCTCCCAGGGATATTATATTTAAATCCCTCATAAAAAATCCGGAAATAACTACCAGAACAGTAACCAGCGGAGCCAGGATAATAAACCTATTCCAGGAAGCCGAAGTCAGGCTCCCCATTATCCAGAACATTATTTTTGCCATATCCTGGGTTCTGAATATCATTATAAAATAAGTCACCGAACTCAGCATGGCACTGAGGGCAATACCGGAAAGCAGCAGAGTTGTAACCGAAACCTTTCCTCTGATCCTGGAGATACTGTATACCAGAAAAGTGGTAGCCAGAGCTCCCAGCAGGGCAAAAACAGCAGTGGTGGAAATGCCCATTAGTCCAATACCGCTGATAAATACCAGCCCTATGGTTGCTCCCAGTGCCGCTCCTGCCGAAACCCCGATTACATACGGAGCTGCCATTGGATTTCGAAACAATCCCTGGAAAATAACTCCGGCACTGGCAAGGGCCATGCCTACAAATATGGACAGGAAAATCCTGGGCAGTCTTATCTGCGAAATAATTACTATATTCTGGGGATCCAGTCCCGAAGTATCTATAAAATAATTAAGTCCCGGTATAAGGCTGGCCAGTATCAGGCCGGTATCCTTCAGGCTGATCCTGGCCGCGCCCACGGAAACACAGGCTATTACCATCAATATCAGTATCAATAGTAATATGAAGATGTATCTTAAAGTTTTTGTTCTGGTTACCATAAGAATCTATAGAGAACCGAATACCAAAATAAATAAAATATCAACTATATAATTTAACAGTAAATATACCAAATTTCTATATTTATTGATTTATTTTATTCTATTATTTCAAACTCTCCGAAAATTTCAGGATGTATTGCTTTTGAAAACATCTGCAGCGCTTTTATAACATTCTGATTGGGACGGGAAACAGGATTATCAGGAACAACATATACCCTGCCGTTGATTACCGCATCAATACTTGCAAATCTACTGTCCCCGGTTATTACCGAAGGGTCTGCCGCCAGGCTTAAGGGAGCAATTATTATATCCGGGTTCCTATCTATTAATGTTTCCACACTGTACTCGGGCCAACCAGTTATATTGTCTTCTGCTACTATATTTATTCCGCCTGACTTTTCTATGATATCATTAATAAATGTATCTGCTCCTGCAGTCCATAAGGGATCATTACCTACTTCATAAAAAACTCTCGGTTTCTGTTCATCACTTAAGTCCTTGACCTTACTGTATATTTCATCAACACCTTCCTTAAGTTCGCCATTAATCTTTTCTCCCCTTTCTTCAAGCCCCAGCATCTTACTGACATTGGCTATTTCGTCATAAATACCTTCGATTCCTTTAATGCTGATAGTTCTGTAAATCTCGATTCCAAGTTCCCTTATTTTCTGATAATCATCTTCAGGTCCGCCGGATATGGTTATCAGGATATCAGGATCCAGTTCGGCTATTTTTTCCACATTCGGCCCGTATGAATCCCCGGCACCTTCAAATCCTTCCACCAGCGGATCATTCATCGTTATACTGTAATTATCCACTTCAACTACCACTTCCATAGCACCCAGAGCGTCAATTATCTCCAGCACGCTGGGGGCAAGTACGATAACTTTTTTAACCGGCTCTATAAGCTCTACTGTATTTTCTTCACCATCCACCAGTCTTATCATATCTTCCGATATCCCTGCTACTACCAGCTGCCTGCATCCCGGCAAGATAAACAGTACTGCCAGGAGAGCAAAAATCAGAATTGTTACTGCTGCCCGCATAATCTTTTTTGACATTTTTCCTCCTAATTTAGGGTTTACAAATAAAAGAACTCCCTACCTCTTCGGATGGGAGTTCTTCTAACCAATAAAAAACCATCTTCTTTCTACCGAAGAGAGATAATTAATAACTAACAGGTTTCCTGGCTTAAGGGACCTTACTCTTCGCCTTCCCGGCAATTCTGCCAGTGGCCTTGATGAAGAGTACACACCCTATCACAGTGGCGGGACCGCTCCAGATTTAAACTGGATTCCCTGAACTAAAGTATAGACTACATAAGTGATTATATTTTAAAGAACACTTTTAAATCTTTAATTTATTATACTACTATAAACATAATAAATTGCAATCAATTTTTAATACCCAAAAGAACTGAAACTAATTTGGCAAATAAGCGTATATAATCTTAAGCTACCCCTGTAAAGTTTTATTATTTTAAAAATGTCCGGTCAATTTATATATAAAATACTTTTAACTTCAGTGTTTGCATTTTCAGCTGTGATTTTTGCTTCACTGTTTGTGGTCACGGCTCCCTACGGGCGACATATCAGAAAAGGATGGGGGCTGGCCATACGTTCCAGGGTGGGATGGGTGGTAATGGAATTTCCTGCTTTTCTTATAATAATCCTTATGTTTATTGCCGGCGGCAGACAGACCGATCCTGCAGCTATAGTATTTCTTGCCATGTGGACCGCACACTTATACCCAGAGAACTTTTGTATACCCGTTTCTGATGAGGGGAGAAAATAAAAAATTTACTATATTGCTGATAATTTTTGCCCTTATTTTTAATGCCATAAACGGATACATAAACGGATACTATCTTTTTTCCCTGTCTCCTGCCTACGGCATAAGCTGGTTTGCCGATCCCCGTTTTATAATCGGCGCCGTATTATTTTTCTCGGGGATGATTATTAATTTACACTCTGATCATATACTGAGAAACTTAAGAAAAAAGGGAAAAGAAGGCTACAAAATTCCCAGAAATGGACTTTTTAGATACATATCCTGTCCCAATTACTTTGGCGAGATTATAGAATGGATAGGATGGGCCCTGGCTACCTGGTCACTTCCCGGTCTTGCCTTTGCACTATTTACTATAACTAATCTGGCTCCCCGGGCTTTTTCAAATCACCGGTGGTACCTGGAAAGTTTCCCCGATTACCCCAGGAGCAGGAAGGCATTAATTCCTTTCATCTACTGATGCCTGTGTCAATCATCTTCCAGCGTTAAAGGACACTGCAGCATCTTATTTTCTCTCATCCATCTGAAGGTGTCTTCGATTGATTTCCTGACAGGTATGGGCTTGTATCCAAGCTCCCTGCTTGCCTTCTCATGGCTGATAAATGAATTACTCTGCAGGGTATTTATGGAATAATAGGTAAACCGCGGAG
>CAZHOY010000017.1:0-7248 GCA_964534695.1 uncultured Actinomycetota bacterium
ATAATATTTGATGCTACCTATTGCAACTTTATTCTACTTAATGGTTGAAATATTATTCAGTGCATTGGTTAATATTTAGAATCTAAGAATTTACTTAAGGTATAAAAATATCCCCGTTCAAACAAATAATTCCTTTGGATGAGTAGATTCCTGATGGTGTTTTTTATTATTAACCTGAATAGAAGTTCTTAATTGAAATCCTGGGTAAAAGAAAGAATATTTTCAATATCTATATCGGAATAGTAATCTTTAAATACCTTATAATAATATACTTCCTCTTTATTTCTCAAATTTGGGCCGTCTTGAGATTTTATACTATCCGAAAACTCTTTATCTGTTATTATTGTATTAATCTTTTTTTCTAAAGTATTTCCGATACCGGAACCCTCCCAGAATTTATCTTTATCTCTCCAGGCTATATCATCCGGTAAGTATTTTAAAGCAACCTTTCTAAGTATGTATTTACCTGTATTTTTATCTTTTCTGACTTTGTTTTTAGGAGGGATTTTTAGAACATAATTGAGCAGATTTTCATCCAGCATTGGAAGTTTAATATTGACGCTGTATGCATTTGCGGTTCTATCCACCCTTTGTAAAGCTGTATTATGCAAGCTATTTATAGCATTTATAAGTTCTTGTTGTATTACCTTGGAGGAATCATACTCCAAAAAGTAGTTATACCCTGCAAAAAGTTCATCTCCACCTTCTCCGGAAAATACAATATCAGAAGGTGCTGAAATCTTTGAAGCAATCATATTGCCCAGTGTACTTCTTACCAGAGGAGCGTCAAAGGACTCCAGGTGATATATGGCTTTGGGAATATTTGAAAATAGCTCTTCGGCATCAAGCCTATATTCCGTATGTTTGGTACCCAGGTAATCTGAAACTTCTTTTGCCGCTTCCAGGTCCGGTGAACCTTCATATCCGACAGAATAGGTATATACCCTATCGGTAAATTCTTTAAGGAGAGCTGCTACAAGGGAAGAATCAAGACCGCCGCTTAGCCAGACTCCCAGGTTTAAATTCTTACCATCTATTCTTATATCCATCGATTTTAAAAGATAATTTTCCAGTTTATCTTCCAGGATCTCAGAATTTTGGCCTTTCATTATGGAATAGTTATCCGTATCAATTCTTTTGATAACTTCCGGTTCTGAAAGATTTACCATATAAGAACCAGGAGGGAACTCTTTTATATCACTGGTAAACTCGATAAGGGATTTAACTTCCGAGGCAAACATTAGAGTTTCGTTATTTTTATAATAGTAAAGTGGTTTTCTGCCAATAAAATCTCTGGCTAAATAAATATTTTCTTTCCTGTCAACAATAACTAATACAAAAGAACCTTTGAAATCTCCGAATACTGCCTTACCTGCTTTCTTTAAGAGAAGGCATATTTTTTCTGAATCAGAGATTAAAGAGTTATCAACCTGAATACCATATTTTGTAAGCAGATAATCCAGATTGTATATTCTTCCATCCACCAAGATTATATCCCGGTCTATCTTAGTTTCAAAATCATAATTGGTGTTGATACCTACACAGCCCCCAGAGATATTCAGTATCTCTCTTCTATCTCCCCTATGAGAGATTTTATCCAGAAGAATATTAATCTTCTGCCTATTTTTTTTACTTTCTTTTAAACTGAAAATTCCTGCTATACCGCTCACTACTAATCAACTCCAGAGAAAATTATGTTTTACTTACCTTAATTCAAAAAAAATAAACAACTCTTAAAAGTTGTTTATTTATCTAAAAGCTCTTTTTAACTTTATCAAACATTAGGTGATATTTCAAGGATATGAGTTTTATCAAGGTAAAAAGATAATCCACACCCTTGACAGTGCTCTAACTTCTTAGTATGATTTGCTTTGTAAATAAGATAAATCTTGTAATTATTATATAAGCGGGGAATCAGGTATGGAAGCACCGGAAGGTAAGAAGTTTTACGGCTCGGTAACGGTAAGCGAGCGGGGGCAGATGGTAATACCGGCAGGCGCCAGGAAGGATTTTAAAATTAAAGCCGGAGACAAGCTGCTCGTTTTTGGGGACCTGGAAAAAGGTCTTGGGATTGCCACATCCGGTATCATGCAAAGGACCATGGAAGGTACCGCAGACTTATTTCGTGAAATAGGGTCAAAAATGAATCATAAACAGAAAAGAGATATAAAAGAACAGTAACTGTAATAGTGGCAGTTTAAGTAACTAATATTAAGTAAAATATAAAGGATATCCAATGAATTCAGCCATAAGTATGGAGAATATTAAAAAGACTCTGGGGAACCAGGAGGTTCTTAGGGGAATAAGCTTCACCGTGGAAACGGGAGATATCTTCGGATATCTCGGCCCTAACGGGGCCGGTAAAACCACTACTATCAGAATCCTTCTCGGTCTGCTTCAGGCTGATTCGGGTAAGCTGAATGTTCTGGGACAGGACATTAATCTGAGTGAGACCAGAATGAAAATAGGTTTTGTCCTTGATTCTGACGGCCTCTACGACAACATGACTGCTGAAGAGAATCTGATATATTATTCTAAAATCTACGGGCTGCCTGAAGCAAGTGAAAGAATTGATAAGCTTCTGGGCATGGTAAACCTGGAAAATAGAGCTAAAGACAGGGTAAGTACTTACTCCAGGGGAATGAGACAGAGACTGGCTTTGGCCAGGGCCATGGTGCATGATTCTGAGGTTTTAATTCTGGATGAGCCTACAGCCGGAGTTGATCCTTCGGGACAGATAGAAATAAGACAGATTATGCTCGATGTGGCGCGTAAAAAAAATAAGACTATCTTTTTAAGTTCCCATAACCTGGATGAGGTACAGAGGATCTGCAACCGTATTGCCCTTATAGACAGGGGTGAAATGAAGCTTTATGGTGAACTGGAGGACCTGCGCCAGAAAATGGGCAAGGGCGGAGTGGTAATTGAGACTGCAAAGCCTGTTCCGGAGCAGCTGCTGGCTGAACTCAAAAAAATAACCCGTCTGGGACTAAAGGAAAAGAAGGAAAGAAATCTTTTTTTCTCACCCAGTGAAGGAACAGAGGTCTCGGATATAATTAGCCTGCTTGCTGCCCGTGGGGTAAAAATTGAGGAAGCAGTAAAAAAAGAGGCATCTCTTGAAGAAATGTATACTACTATTTTAAAAGAGGCCGAACCATCATGAGAGAAACATGCTTTATAATTGCAAGCGGCATTAAAAATAACCTCAGGTCAAAGATTGCGCTCATTGTCTATATTGCCGTAACCATAATATGCGTTTTAGGCACAACCATAGCTTTATGCCTTTTCCTTATATCTCCGGTAATGGATACAGAATTTCCGGACAGATCTGAACTGGAACTCTATCTCGGTTTGATTATGTATGCCACCTGCTTTATCGGCGTGGGAATAAATCTAAATGTGTTTGCCTTCCAGTCAATGACCAGGGAGAAGTCCAGGGGTAATATAGAATCGCTTCTTGCTACCCCGCTTAAAGTAAAAGATATCTGGATAGCCAAGAGCCTGGCAGTGTTTATACCGGGTCTGGTTCTAGGAGAGATCCTTACGTTTATTGCCCTGATTACAGTAAACTATATATATTTTGTTCCCAGGATAGGCTTCCTGCTTAATCCCTGGACAGCCGTTAGCAGCTTCCTGGCTGTTCCGCTTATCTATCTCTGTCTCAGCTTGCTTGCCCATCTTATCGGGCTGACCGGAAAACCGGCTACCGCCAATGTTATCGTCCAGGTCTTTCTACCTGTTGCCATCAATTTGATGATAAACCTTATGGTCCGCCATATTCTGGATATTACTTCATGGTCCTTCACCCTGACCAATCTCGGAATAGCTGCCGCAATCGTTGCCATAGTTATATTTCTCCGGTCCAGCCTTACCAGAGAAAGAATAGTATTATCACGTTAGGGGTCCGATTTGAGAAGAATGAACATCGTTTTTAAGAGAGACTTCAGGGAACTCAGGCAAACCAATGCCTTTTTAGTTATTATAATTGCATTTATTGTAATAACCATTACCACCGCCGTAGTAGTAAACATTACCCTTATCAGGCAGGAATGGTTAAAGAGTGAGGCAGCCAGGCCTTTGCTGGAACTAATAATGGGTCTCATCGCTTACTTCTTACCGCTATTTGTTCTTATAACCTTTATCTGGGCTTTTGCCAGCCTGCCCATAGTTAAAGAGAAGGTTAATGGAAACATTACTTCACTGCTGGCTACCCCGCTCACTCCTAAAGAACTCTGGATAGCCAAAAGCCTGGTCATCTTCCTCCCCGGACTTGCCATGTCTACTGTTTCTGCGCTGATAGTCCTGCTTTCAGTAAATTTTATTACCATCAGGCCGGTAACAGGAAATTTTTTCCTGCCGGCCCCGCTGCTGCTTACCAGCTTTCTTATCAATCCCCTGCTGTTTCTAGGGTTGCTGCTGTTCATTATTCTTTTCTCCCTGGCCAATAATCCTGACATAGCCATAGCGCCTTCTTTCATAGTCGGGTTCGGTTTAATGATAGGAATTCCGCTGGGGGTAGCTACGGGATCCGTTAACCTTGCCTCCTGGTCTTTTTCCTTATGGTATCTGGCCGGGACTGCGCTTATCTGGACAGTAGTCCTTTGCCTTTCCCGTCTCCTCACAAAAGAAAATATTGTCCTTTCCAGCAAAGGAGAATAAGTTCTGTTAAAATAACATAATAAAATCATTTATATTAAACATGGATTTCAAATTACTTATAAGAAAAGAAGAAGAAAAAGATTATAAAAAAATCTACATAGTAAATAGATTGGCTTTCGGGCAGGAAAATGAAAGCAACCTTATTGAAAGAATAAGAAAAGGTAAAAATTTTATTACCGATCTCTCGCTTGTTGCAGAGATTGGCGAAAAGATTGTCGGCCATATTCTTTTTTCAAAGATAGAGATTGTTGGAAATTCTGTTTTTAAAACACTGGCACTGGCCCCTATGGCCGTTATCCCTTCATTCCAGAAACAGGGAATCGGGTCTGAACTGATTAAAAAAGGAATGGCAAAAGCCAAAGAACTTGGGTTTGATTCCATAATCGTTCTGGGACACAAAGATTATTATCCGAAATTTGGGTTTAAAACAGCCTCAACATGGAACATAAAATGCCCTTTTGCAGTTCCCGATGAAGCTTTCATGGCTGTTGAATTAACCGGAAAATCACTTGAAGGTAAAGCCGGTACCGTTAATTACCCACATGAGTTTATGGAAGATTAATAAAAGCATAAAATATAGACTGACTGCTCATCCAAAATATTTTAGATAAAAATTATTAAAATAAACTTCAAATTCTTTATTAATAATATTATAATTTAAAATTCAATGGCCAGAAAAAAGTTATTTATATTTTTTTTTATACAATTATTTTTACTGGGACTGGGAGGGTCCATTGTCGGACCCTTAATCCCGATACTGGCAGATAGTTTTAAGGTTAGTTTAGACACAATCGGTTCTACCTTTTCTTTAAATGCCTTTGGGCTCCTGCTGACAAGCCTGCTCTCGGGAATTCTTTCAGAAAGATTTGGTAAAAGAAATATATTTATTTTAGGCAGTATACTGTATACAGTCAGTTTTTTAGGCCTGTACTTTTCAGACAGTTTCATTTACTTTACCTTAAGCTATATAGTATTCGGGATGTCCTGGGGGATGCTCGCAGTAAATTCTGTTTCCATAATTAGTGATATCTTTCATTCAAATAGAAGTAAAATAATAATAAGGCTAAATATGGGATTCCTGTCCGGTGCTTTCCTTGCACCAATCTTGGTCAGTGGAATTTTATTTCTAGGCCTTAACTGGGAATACCTGTTTTTATCCCTGGCAATTATAAATTTACTCTTATTCATATCAGTATTATCATTCAAGCTTGAAGGCCTCCATAATAAAAAGAGCGAAGAAAATTTTTTAAGTTTATTTACCACCAGCCGTAAACTCTTATCAAATTTAATTATTATTTTATGCGGAATTACTAACTTCCTTCATGCAGGATTAGGATTTTCTTTTGGAACCTGGTTCACTGCCTATTTTAAAAATTTGAATGTTCCGGTAGCTATCGGCTCTCTGATACTAAGTTTATATCTTTTGCTTTTTGGTATCGGGATGTATGTAAAAAGTTCTCTGGTGGCTAGATTTAAAGATAAAAAAATAATGCAATTTTCTTCAATACTGGCTTTCGTGCTTTTATTTATTTCCTTTTTTTTAGACCAGGTAATTTTCAAAATTATTTTTATACTGCTTTTTGGCCTTGCTTTTTCAGGTATAGCTGCTATCTCCCTGTCTATGAGTATAAAGCAAAATCCCCGGTATTCAGGTTCCATTACCAGCATAATAAACAGTTTCGGTTTTACAGGAGTGATTATTTTCCAGTATACGGCAGGTTACCTGTCAGAAAATTTCTCAGTAAATAGTGTAATTCATATTAGCCTGGCTGCTTTATTCTTACTAGTAGTTTTTACCAGTATTTTAAGTTTTTATTATAAATCTGACGGGAAAGCAGGCTGATAAATCATAAGATATAGGCAATATCCGGCTGTAATATTTTCTTTAGTTTTTTATCAAGTGTCCATAATCTTAGTTTATTTTTTACAGCAAGAACAATCAGTGCACTGTCAATAAGCCCAATGCCCTTTCCCAACAGTTTATTTTCATTGGAATAAATACCGGCATCTATCCATACATCTGACTCATCTGTTTTTGGCAAATGTTCCCAATACCCTAGAATAATATCTCTTTCCCTGTTTGTTTTTACTCCCTGCAGAAGTTCTCCAAAAAGGCATCCAGCGGCTACTATATAATTTTTCTCTAGCAGCTTCTGCATCAAAGAATAAATATTCTTTCTATTTTTTAGAAACTCAATCCAGATACTGGTATCTGCTATTATTTTATAATCCGGCTTAATTTTCATTGCCTGTTAATTTCCCTTACTGTTTCTGCGGAAAAGTTTTTATTGAATTCCAGCGGATATTCTTTTACCATATCATTCAATTCTTTTATTCTTTTTGCTGCCAGCCATTCTTTAAGCGCAATTGTTAATGATTCGGTAAGGTTTTTGCCTTCTGAATATTTCTTTACTTCTGAAATTAAATTATCTGATATGATTGCCGTAACTTTCATACGATTTATTATACGATATCCAATCTTATAATTCAATAAAAAACAAATACAGAAATATGCTACTCCAGTAAGGACTGGACCCATTTCCTGTTGGCCCACAGGGAGCAGCCCCCTCCGGATTCATCCAGCATGAG
>CAZHOY010000017.1:7258-13766 GCA_964534695.1 uncultured Actinomycetota bacterium
GATTTTCCCTTATCTCTTTCAGCAGTCTTGACTACAGCGCTTCCTTTAAGACAGTCTCATTAAGATTCACGTCTGAAAACGGGCAAAGGGGCAGGGTTCCACATCTCCTTCGGCATTCACATGGATAAAACCTCTCCCGGCAGAAAGGCATCCCCCGAACATTTCCTCTTCGGCCGGCAGCCTTTCTCTACCAGTTCAGTTACAAAAGAATCATTAGTCAACAATTCAAAATTCTGCCTGGTTGCAGTTAAAGAGGTTCCAAAAAATATTGATCCTCTGACCCTTTACAATTTAGATTACATTTATTGGTGATACTAAATATCATAGCCGGAGGCACCTGAATCCCTTTCTCGATCCATCTTAATCTGTTTCTTTGTGCCCTTCTCTGATTTAATATTGTCTTTAGGAAAAAAAGCGCAATGGAAGGCTTCCTGATAGATACCCTCAAAGCATCTTTAAAGACTCCGGCAGTTGATATGGTTATTTTTTTCTGATCCATCTGTCTGACTATCCTTTCTAAGATGATTTTAACTTTTCATACCTATTAAATTTTTTTTAGAATTTTTACAAAACTTTCAGGCCTTAATATTTTTAAACCTGATTTTTTTTTAATTAACGGGTCATTAAAGAAGTGATTGTCCCCAGTAATAAAATAATCCGGTTTACAGGATACTGCAGATTCTAAAATTATTGCATCCTCCTCATTTATCAGTCCTGACCATTTTTTAATACTTTCGGCTTTTGCATCTTTAACTATTTCAGGCGGATAACTCAATAAGAATTTTTTCAGAAAGGGAATTATTTCTTGGAGTTTTTCTGATAATACTTCTATTGTTTCGTTTAAGACCTTCTGTGAAATAATAATAGCTATTTTACCCGTAATGAAATGATCGACTATTATACCAGGACCACCTTTTTCTGAATAAAGTCCTGATATCAAAATATTACTGTCAAGAAAAACTCTAAGTTTTTCCATGTCTTTTTTCCTCTACAGATTTTAAAAGCTCTTTTTCTGTAACACCTGATTTTTTAAATACCTCCCTAATTTCATTTAGAGCATTTAAAGCTATGGTTTTTTTGGGCTTTACTACAATAGAATTGTCTCTTATTCTCAGTTCCAATTTATCACCATACTCAATACCCAGTTTCTCGCAAACTTTTGATGGAAGTGTTATCTGCCGTTTAGGCCTTAACTGCACCTCTAAAATCTCTTCCTCTGACATATTTATATCCTCCAATATATAAATTCTTACTTCTTACATCCTACTTCCTACTTCTTACGGTGAGATTATTCCATATTTAATATAGCCTGTCAATAAATATAATAATGTCAATTTTAAAATTTAATTAAATTTATCATTTCCGCCAGTTGTATTAATATATATGGGTTTATTTGGAATTAGTCATCCTCTTGAGCTAATGTATGCTATATGAAATTTGAAAATATAAAAAAAGAATTGAGTATAATTATTCAGTACCCGGTGTCCTTAAAAATGCCATCGATGCAGCATCAAGACCTTACGGCACAAATCCTTTCAACAAAAAGCCGTTGGTATAATGGGCGCTTCCATCGGCATGCTGGGTACGGCCAGGGCACAATATCACTTGAGACAATCATGATATTTCTGAATGCATACCTGATGAACAAGCCTGAAATAATGGTGCCTTACGCCGAGAAGAAATTTGACCAGGCGGGAAAACTCACCGATGAATTTACGCGTAAAATGGTAAAAAATTCCTGGCGGCTCTGGTAAAGTGGGTAAATAAATTAAAATAAAACTAATACGAAGAATCTAATCATTTTATTCTATTAAAATACTCTTGAGTAACCTGTAATTGTCTTTCCAAAATATTCTTCCAAAGAAATCTAGGTATCTCTTTACTTCCCCTTGAAACTTTTGTTCTTTTCAGGACTCCATTATCCATATGTTTTCTGTAATAATAGTGATCTGTACTTTTATGCAGTTTCCAATCATCCTTTTCGCAGAATCTTTTAAGCTCTTTCCAGGTTGGCATCAGCTTATTTTCTTTTTTGATTGAAAATTTAAATAAAACAATTTCTTAACTTTTTCAATATCGCCTGAAGCAAGTATTGCTCTATAAACATATGGAAAATGGTTTTTACGGTTTGGGCTATTATAATAAAGGCTGAATTCATTCATATATTCCTCTGAATACTCTAACAGTTCTTTGACTAATTCAAGCTTCAATGACTCCATATCCACAGCATTTGCCATTAAATCCATCTCATTTAAAATACCTGTATAAGAACCGTCTTCCTCCTGTTTAACTTCAACAGCGAATTTATATTCTTTTAAAATGAATTCAAGCAAATCAATGGACATAACTGCAATTATATCCCTGTTGCGTTTTACCAAGGCTGGCTTTACCCATTTAACTTCATCAATAAACTTGCTCCATTCCTTTCGTACATCACTGGCTTTTAAAACCGTCCTCATGAAGCTGTCCTCCTGATATTTTATTACGTACGTATTGTACTAAATGTAAGCTTTGAACGCAATAAATTATTGCAAATAGCCGGTGATTTTTAATAGTTTATAGCTTGGTTAATAAATCAAGCAATATTAATATTAATACTTTTGCCCAAAGCTGTGGCTACACGTACCAGCGTTGATAATTTAATATCTTCTGCATGATTCTCTATCCTGGAAATCGCACTCTTTTTTGTGTCAAGCTTTCGTGCAAGTTTTTCCTGAGTCAGTCCGGCAGATTCCCGTGCTTGTCTTAGCATTACACCGATTTTAAACTGTTTATAGCCTTCCTCAAAATTTACAGAAAAATCCTTGTCTTTTATTTTTCTCTTATTTATATACTTTTTTAAATCACTCATGTCTTTGCCTCCTGATAAAATCCTCCCTGTAGGCCTCTGCACACTTTATTTTGGAAGTAGGTATTTTTTTAGTCTTCTTTAAAAAACCATGTGTCAGTACAATTACTAAATTGCCCGCAAAAAAACAAAATATACGATATGAATCTGGACCAAATCTAATCCTGCATTCCCATATTTCTTTTGTTCCTACAAGTTTCTTAAAATATATTGATGGAACGATATCAAGATCCTGCAGTAAACTAAGGATCCAGGTTACTTTTTTTGCAACTTTTCCAGATAAAGAATCTAAAAAATTCTGTATTGGACATTTATTATCTTGAGTTTTATAAAATATAACAGTTCTTTTCATAACTAATGTTAACTTTCATGTTAACTTATGTCAAGGACATTAAAAAATGTAATACTTTTAATTACTTTTCTATTTACTATAGCTATTTACATAATAGTATATTAATGCAATTATGTAAATATGCATATTAGGTTGCCCTATAAATAAATCAAGCAGTATTAATATTGATACTCTTACCTAAAGCTGCTGCTACACGCACCAGCGTTGATAATTTAATATCTTCTGCATGATTCTCTATTCTGGAAATAGCACTCTTTTTAGTGCCAAGCTGCTGTGCGAGTTCTTCATCTGCTTCTTCCTGTGCCCGGTATCTGGGTATAAATATTGGAGGATGTTAATTTTAAAGTTACTGCTTTGCAAGACTTATGAATTTATCAATGTATTCAGCGAGAAAAAGAGGGATATTCAAAATGCCGTTATCATATTTTAGATTACGCAACGATAATCTTATTCCGAATCTTGGTTTATATTCATTAATATACATTCTTAGACTACGACTTTTCACATTTTCACTCGATTTTACTTCAATGGGGTAAATATCATTATTATGTTGGAGGATAAAGTCTACTTCAGCTTTCGCTTTTGAGGTCCAATACCTTGGTAGTATATCGAATCTTGTAATAATTGATTGTAAAGCAAAGTTTTCAGCTAATGCCCCCTTAAATTCAGTAAACAACCTGTTACCTTCTTTGAAAGCAGAAGGATCCAGCCTTGACAACATTCGCAGGAGTCCAACATCGACAGTATAGAGTTTAAATGCATTAAGATCATCATAAGCAGATAATGGAAGTCCGGGGTTTTTTATCCTGTATATTTTATAAACCATACCTGCATTATTAAGCCAAATGAGAGCGTCTTCATACTCTCTTGCTCTTGCACTCTCTTTTACAATACTATAGATAAATTTTTTATTTTCCCGTGCAAGCTGCAACGGTATAGATGACCAGATTAGATTAAGTTTTGCAATATTTTGCACACTCACATGTTTGGAGAAATCAAGTTCATAACCCTGCAATATATCGCGCAGTGAATTTTGGACCATAGATATATCATTATCCTCAGTCCATGCACGAACCGGTTCAGGCATTCCACCTGTCATGTGATATATTTTAAGTTTTTCATAAAGAGGATTAAAAAAGATATCGGGTATTGGTTCAATTGCATTAATACTATGAATATATTGGATCAGGTTTCCATCCCCGCCTGCCATCAGAAATTCCGTAAAAGTCATTGGCATAATATTAATTAAATCTACCTTGCCTACAGGGAAGGAAGATGGTTTTGGTAGAGCAATTCCAATCAGTGAACCTGCACAGGCTATATGATATTCCGGAGCATTTTCGTAGAAATATTTAAGCGTATTCAAAGCCTCGTTGGACTCTTGTATTTCATCAAAGATAATTAGGGTCTTTTCAGGTAAAATGGGCTTTCCATTTATAAGGGCAAGATTTTGAAGTATTCGCTTAACATCCTTGGTGGTTTTAAAATAGTCAGCAAGCTCTTTTGATTCTTCAAAATTGAAATAAGCAATATTTTCATAATACTCACTGCCGAATTCTTCTAGCAGCCAGGTTTTACCTACCTGCCGGACACCTCTTAAAATAAGCGGTTTTCTATATTTTTTATTCTTCCATCCCAACAAATCTTTTAACAAATATCTTTCCATATTAAATTACTCTCACAATATAAGTTATGATTACGTGTATAATATCACAATATTCGAAGTTATTATAGTGTATAAGAAGTTTATTTCAAGTTTGGATCGGATTACCCTGAAAATTTTTAGGTGTAGTCTATACCTCTTATAATAAATTAATCTTTATGATTTTCAGCTAAAAAAATTTATAACAAGAATATTATGTTTATTTAAGAAAACGTTTTTTTTATCCCCTATATAATTTCAATGCAGAGGCAATTACAGTTTTCCTTAAATGTTCACTGTCTTCTATAGAGAAAGGGTTAACCTGTTTAAATTTACTAAAATCATTGAAGCTTTAAAAATTTATATATTCGTAGTAATTGATGATTCTAATTTAGAAAATAAATTATTTGAGATTTCTGCAATTTCATTTATATATTTTTTACTGTTCGTGTAGACTCTAAATATTATTATTTTCACTGGGATATCACTAATCCAATCAAATATTTTTTTCTCTTCAATGTTGCAAGTTTTATTATCAAAAATTTTCATTTTTTCTTCAAACTCCACACTCAAGGGTCTAGGGTCTTGTTTTTGAGTATCTACTGCAATAGCAACATCTCTGATATTTTTAATTCCTACTTTCTCTTTTAATTTTGTATTTATATTACTTTCAATTTCTTTTAAATTCAAAAACTGACTTAGCAATAATGCAATACTTTCACTACCAATATTTATTTTAATTTCTTTTTCAAATGCAACAAACCATAATTTTTCCCTCAATAAAATTTGCTGCCATTTAATACCAAGTTCTTTTTCGTCTTGATTATCTGATTTTAACCATTCTTTACAAATATTAAATAAATCCCAGTCAGTTATATCTAAATATTTATCTAAGTTCTCTAAAGGATTAAAATTACAAATTTTCTCCATTGTTTTATAAAAAATTGAATCAATTGCCAGATCAATAGCTCTTACTGTTCTATGGAAGTAAACACTATTATATAAATCTACCTTTAAATTTAAAAACTGTTTAAAAGTGTTTCTACCCGGTGAAGCAAAAACAAGCCCTTCCTTATTAATAGATGTATAGAATAAAATCCTGTCTACTTTAATTGGATCCCTAGAATAACCTGTAAAATAACTATCTCTTAAAACATAATCCAAATTATCAACTGTAAAAAACTTACCACAAAAAAGACATCTTAAAGCCTTTAACCATTTAGGAAAAGATTCCTGATACTTTTCACTCTTATTTATAACATAACATATATATTCAGGATATATAATTTCTCCTTGATCGAAAAATCCATTAGGACTTCTCTTGATTTTTATAATAATTTTGTTTAATTTCTCTTTAATTATCTTGGCTCCAATTTTTTCATGATTTAACTTATTAAATCTATGTTTTAAATAAGATTCATCAAATATATGGCCAAAAGGACCGTGCCCAACATCATGCAGTAAACCACAGATTCTTAAAAATTCTTCTATGAAATTTGGAGAAGGACATTTCTCCTTAAATGTTTCTCTCAGATCACTGTACAAATACCTTCCGAACTCACCTGCTAAATGCATAGTGCCAAGAGAATGTATGAATCTGCTACTTTCTGCTGAAGGAAAAACCCAAAAAGTACTTTGAAGTTGATGTATTTTCCTTAACCTTTGA
>CAZHOY010000018.1:0-13755 GCA_964534695.1 uncultured Actinomycetota bacterium
AAAGCTTTAAGGATGCAGGATTATTTTCACAGGCTATTGATCTGAATTGTTTCGCTCTTTACAGGACACTGAGCCATATTTACGGCCTGGAGAAAAATAAAAAGAAAAAGAATTTTAATTCTTTTTGTGCCGTAAATCTGGGAGAAGAAATATCTATTCTTGAAATGATCCAGGATAATGATTTAAGATATCCGAGGTTCACCTCATCTTCTATAAAAAGCTTTATGGATACATTATATAAAGAAATTAAAAAGGATAATAATTACTGCAGGAAAATAATTTCGGAATTTGATTTCAAATCGTTATTGGAAGAAGAAAAAAATAAAGAGAAGCCAAAAAAGAAAATTTCCGGCAATAATCCGGAAAAACCACAAAAAAAAGAAGATAATGATAGCGGTACTGAAAAAAAGAGTATAGCTAAAATTATGAAAGATGCTGCAGATCATTTCATATATGAAATCAGAATATCTATAGAGGGTTTCCTGCAGGAGAATCCGAAATATAAAATTGAAAAAATAATTTTGAGTGGAAAATATATTAAAAATATTGATAAATATATTGAACAGGAAATAAACTATAAGGTGGACATGTTAAACATCGCAGATTATTTTTCGTTAAAAAATATAATGAATGATCCTAGATATAAAGGCAAGAATTTAAATCACCTGATAGATCCATTAGCCATCGGAATGGCGTTAAGGGGATTAAATAAATGAAAACTATAAATCTTCTCCCTAAAGAAGTAAGAGTAAAAGATATAAAGGGAATTATATTCAATGTGGTATTAATATTGCTGGCAGTTGTAGCACTGATAATGGTGGCTTTTTCAATTATTTTATATGATGTTAGCAATTACATTGTACCAAGATTAGATGACTATAGAAAAGTAAATATGCAGATGGGTAATTATATAACCAAATTGGAAACTTATGAAAAATTCAGGGATAAAGTAAATAATAAATCCGAACTAGTAAATTCATTGCAGGAAAATGAGATATTCTGGTCAGATATTTTAAATGATCTAGGGGAAAAAATACCGGATAATGCCTATATTAATTATATTGACGGTGATAGTAAAAATTTATATGAATTTATTGAAAAAAGTCCTGAAGAAAAAGAGAAAGATATAAAAAAAGTAGCATATTTTTCCATTGGGGGATACGCGGTTGATTATAATGATGTAAGTAAGTTTGCAATAGGAATTAAAAACATCCCCAATATGGGAGAAGTGCTTATAAATAATATTTCCAGAGATCAGATTACGGAATCGGGTATGGATGTGGTATCTTTCACCATAAGTACATTTTATAATCTTGAACCTTATCTACAGGGAATTGGAAATGGAACCGCTGTACAACTAGAAGAAGGCGGAGAGGAAGACTTATTGGATATGGAAATAGAAACGATGGGGCAATAATAAAATTCATATTTATATATAATTATGAGTAATACAGTTAAAATAATTTTTATAGTTGTATTTTTTATAGCCAGTGTTTTATTACTTATTTTATTTGTTATACCCAACCTTTCTACCAGCATTGAAGCCAGCGTATTAATAGAGGCAGAAAAAGAAAATAATAAGATTTTTATAGACAGGCTGGATGAATTACTGCTGATAAGAGATGAGTATAATGTATTGAATGCTGAATATCAGAAAGATTCAATGCAGATTCCTTCTGAAAACGATATAAGTTTTTTTACCAATGAAGTTTATGAAATTGCAAAATACTCTAGTGTAAGTATTTATTCGGTTGATTATACAGAAAAAATTATCATAGGAGAAGATAAAGAAGAACAAGAATTAATAAATGTGGATATTGTATTAGAAGGTTCTTATTATAATATAGTTAATTTTATTAAAACCATAGAAAAAATGCCCAGAATAGCAGTAATTGAAAATATTGTTTTACAGTCCTATGAGGATAATTATGAAAGACTGAATGCCTATATTAGTGCAAAACTTTATTATATAAGTGATTAATATGATAAATGGTAAAAATATATTAAAAAAGATAACATTTATTCTAATTATATTATTTTCCATTTCAGCGTTTTCTATTTTCCCAGGATGTTCTTTTTACGAAATGGTTAAACAATCATATGTTGGTGAGGAAGAAGGATTAGAATTGCCGGATGTTAAAATTGATGAAAGTGAAATCAGCGAAATAGGTAAAGAGGATATAGACATAGGAAAAAGATATGATTTGGAAGGCGATATTAATTTTATTGATGATTCATTAAGGGATCCCTTTGAACCGTTTTATGTTGAGAAAGAAGACGAAGAAGAGAAAAATGTATTCAAATTAGAGAGAATTTATACTAAAGATGGAATAGAATATGCTGAATTGAATTTCAATGATTACTCCTACGAGCTTAAAGAAGGAGACCCTCTGGCCTATATTTATTCTGTTCAGGCAATTAATACCAACAACATAGTATTACTCAAGGGTGATGATGTATTAACTGTTTTTATAGACCAGGTTTTATATGATTAAGAAAGGGTGCATAATATTTGAGATTTCTTACTGCCGGTGAGTCCCATGGTAAAAGTCTTATAGGAATAATAGATGACTATCCCTCTGGAGTTTTAATAGATGCAGGTTACATAAATTATGAGCTGGCGAGAAGGCAAAAAGGATTCGGGAGGGGTCTCAGAATGTCCATAGAGAAAGATGAAGTTGAAATAATATCAGGTATAAGGAAAGGCAGGAGCATAGGCTCACCTATATCATTTATCATAAAAAACAAGGATTGGAAAAACTGGAAAGAAATAATGAATATAGATATTACCGGGACCGGTACTGCCGTATTAGAAAAAAAATTATTAAATCCAAGGCCAGGCCATGCAGATTTGTCCGGTTTTTTAAAATACAGATTGGATGATATAAGAAATGTAATAGAGAGAAGCAGTGCCAGAGAAACCGCAGTAAGAGTTGGTATTGGTGCATTTGCTAAAATTGTGCTGAAACTTTTAGGAATAAATATTGTAAGTTATGTATGCCAGATTGGAAAAGCAGTACTGGATAAGGATATAAAAATAAGCAGTGAAATATTAGATGAAATCGAAAAATCTGAAGTAAGATGTCCGGATAAAGAAGTGGACCTGCAGATGAAGAAGGAAATAGAAAAGACAGAAAAAAGTGGGGACAGTATTGGAGGTAGATTTAAGGTTGTGGCCACAGGGGTACCAGCAGGACTGGGTTCATATTCACAGTGGGACAGAAGGATTGAAGGGAAAATAGCAAAATCATTTATGAGCATTCCGGCTATAAAAGGTGTGGGGATAGGTGATATTTATAACTCATACCAAAAAACGGGAACCGGATTTCATGATGAAATTTATTATAAAAGAGGTGAGGGGTTCTTTAAAAAAACAAATAGAGCAGGAGGAATAGAAGGCGGAATAACCAACGGGGAACCTGTTGTAGTAGAAGCCATAATGAAGCCATTACCCACTACGGTTAAAGGGCTGCATACCGTGAATATAGAAAGCAAAGAGGATGAGATAAGTTTAAAAGAAAGATCGGATGTATGTGCCGTTCCCAGTGCTTCCATAATTGGTGAGGCAATGCTGTCCATAGAAATTTTTAATTCAATACAGGACAAATTCGGCAGGGATAATATAAATGAAATTCTGGAAAATTATAATAACTATAAAAGATATCTCCAAGAAGTATGATTAAATGAAATTTAAAAATATATGTCTTATAGGCTTTATGGGTTCCGGAAAGAGTACGGTAGGAAGGATTCTAGCAAAAAAAATAAAATTTATATTTATTGATTTAGATAGAATAATCGAACTGGGCGAAGGGAAAAAAATAAAGGATATTTTCAGTTTTAAGGGAGAAAAATATTTCAGGGATCTGGAATCAAAGGTTACCGGGAAAATATCTAACAACAAAAATTGTGTATTTGCCTGTGGGGGCGGCATAGTTAAAAGAAAAGAAAATATGGAAATAATTAAAAATAATAGTGCCGTTATCTATTTAAACATATCTGTCAGGGAAGCATCAGAGCGTCTTGAAAATGTTAAGGACAGGCCGCTGATTGAAGTTAAACATAGAAAAGAAACCATAGAAAAAATGATAAGGGAAAGAGATACCCTTTACCGGAAATATGCTGATTTAATGGTGGATAACAACGGGAAAGATTCCATAAAGACCGCAAATGAGATAATAGCAGCACTAAAAGCTTAAAGAAAGTTAAATGAAAATCATTAATGTCAAAACCAAACTAAGGAATTACCCTATATATATAAGTCCTGAAATCTACAGGGAATTTCCTGCACTGGTTAAAAAAAATTTTAGTGATGCGGATAAAATAGCGCTGGTTACAAATGACAGGATATTTGGAATATACGAAAATAAGATAAAGAAATTTTTAAAAGAATGTGCCTTACCCCATGAAATCATAATTATAAGGGATGGTGAAGAATTTAAAAGTTTAAAAAGTGCAGATTTTATATTTAAAAAGCTGGTTGATTTTAATATTCACAGGAATGATCCGGTTGTAGCATTCGGAGGTGGGGTAATAGGTGATCTGGCAGGTTTTACAGCATCAGCATTTCATAGGGGAGTGAAATTGATACAATATCCTACTACTATAATAGGGCAGGTTGACAGCAGTATAGGAGGAAAAGTTGCAGTTAACTACAAAAATATAAAAAACATAATAGGCTGTTTTTATCAGCCTCATATGATAATTATTGATCCTACCATGAATTATACCCTGGAAGAGGACCAGATTATTAACGGCCTGGGTGAGATTGTGAAATATGGATTGGTTTTTAAAAAAAACATACTGGATAAGCTGTCCGGGGCTGCAGAGAACAGAGAAGAAGACAGATTGTTAAAATTGATTAAGACAGAGGCGTTTGAGAATATCATATACAGCTGCTGCCGCATAAAGGCAAAAGTGGTAGAAAAAGATGAATTTGATCGCAACTACAGGAACTTGCTGAATTTTGGACATACTATGGGACATTGTATTGAAAATGCATTTAACTTAAAGGAAATAAACCATGGAAAAGCAATAAGCATGGGGATGATGATTGCAATTGATATATCGATTTCTCTGGGTTTAATCAATAAAGATATAAAAGAAATTGTTCTTAAACTATATAAGAAATTAAAGCTGCCCTACAAAATTCCTGAAGTTAAGGTGGATAAAATTATAAATGCCCTTAAGTATGACAAAAAATTCAGGACATCACAGAATAAATTTGTGCTGCTGAAAGGAATAAACAAGCCAGTTTTTTATTATGATGTGGACAGTAACATCATTATTGATAATATTAAAAAAAGTATGTATAATTATGTTTAGATATATATAAAATAATTATTAAATATAATATTAACTATTAAAAGAAAAAACAGTATTTTATAAACATAAATAATTTCAATTAAAATGAAAAATGTAATTATAATTAACGGACCTAATTTAAATTTATTGGGGCAAAGAGAAGAAAAAATATACGGCAAAAAAAATTTTGAAGATGTCAAAAAAGACTTAGATGGTATGGCAAAGGGTAAGATTGAAATTTCGTATTTCCAGTCAAATCACGAGGGTGATATTATTGATAAAATTCACCAGTGCATAGGGAATGTTGATTTTATCATAATCAATCCAGGGGCACTTACTCATTATAGCTATGGAATTGGTGATGCCATTGCTGCCTGTAAGATACCCACTATAGAGGTACATATTTCCAATATTTTTGCCAGGGAACAGTGGAGATCGAAGTCTGTAATTTCAACAGTAGCAAAGGGAGTAATAAGCGGACTGGGAATTGAGGTTTACAGTGTAGCTGTTAGATATATTCTTGATTATTATGGGTTTTAAAAACTGATTATGTTCAGGAAATATTTTAATTTTAAAATAAATAAGAAAGGCTGTAATTTAAACATAGAGGGTGGATTTACCCTGGTAGAGGTTATGGTAGCTTTTCTGGTTCTGTCTCTTGTAACTTTAATTTTGGTTCAGGGAGTTATGATTGCCACCAAGGCCAATAAAATAAATAAAACTAAAACCGAAGCAATAGCTTTAGCCAATAATGAGATAGAAGAAATCAGGCTGAGAGATTATGATGAGGTAGGTATTGTAGGAGCTCCGGTAGGAGAGCCGCCGGGGAGTTTGGAATCAGAAACGGAAATAGATGGCTATACCATAAAGCGAACTATTACCTGGGTTGAGGAAGAATACAGCTACAAGCAGGTGGAGATAAGTGCAACAAATGATGAGATGAATAGGGAAATAACCGTGGTTACCCAGGTATACCCCCATTTTGGTGAAGGAGGACCTCCAGGCGAACCATATCCGCCTGTGACAAATTTAGATATAGATGGAATATGGCTTTTGTTTCTTTGGGTTGATGTCCAGTTAACCTGGGATGAGCCGGATACGGAAACACCGGTTAATTATTACGAGGTTTACAGAGACGGATCGCTTGATGACACAACTTATAATACCAGTTATTCTTATGGTATTGTTTTTGGATATCATGAATATTATATTGTAGTATTGTATGACGATGGCCAGAGGAGTGAACCCAGCGAGACAATTTCAACAGATGATATATAAGAAATATGAAATTTAAATTATTTAATAAATTTAAAAGTGAAAAAGGAATAACCCTGGTGGAACTGATGGTATCTTCTTTAATAATAGCTATTATTGTGGGTTTGACCACTTTATCCTACTTTAACTCCATAAATGCCACTGAAACCACTATTAACATTGCCACTTCGGTTAGGGATGCCAGAACCGCAATGTACAGAATAACCAAAGATATAAGGGAAATATCAGACATCGAAGCAGCAGATAATGATGAAGTGATATTTTACAGTAATGTGGATGCTGACCAAAGTTTTGAGAAAATACATTATTATGTGGAAGACAATGAAGATGAAGAAGGATACTTTAATTTATTAAGAGCGGTGGATGATGGCGATGGTAAAATTATAGCCATACACCTGATAAGCAATGAGATATTTTCATACATATCATATTATGGCGGGGACAGCATGGATACGCCTTTAGAACCGTTTGAGCTGAGGAGTGTAAGGAGCATAAGTGTTAATTTAATTATTGACCAGGAAAGTACTACGGAAGGAAACAGAACCATGAATCTGGAAACTTACATTGCTTTAAGAAATAGAATTTAAAAATGGGAAGATTTAATAATAAGAAAGAAAAAAATAAAAGAGGTAACGTAACCATTCTGGTATTGATAATAAGTATGGTAATAATACTGGCTACAACTACCTTAACCGGATATATGTTCAGGGACATAATTTTCACCAGGTTCGATGAAGGCAAGTTTAAGTCATTAAATATTGCAGAGGCAGGAATGGCCAATATGTTTTCATATATTGAGAAATATCATAATGATGAAATAGGAAGCCTGCCCTCAAGCCCCTATACACTTGATGTTGTTGATTCGGACAATGAAGTACAGGGCAGTTTTACCGTAACCTATAGTGAGGTTTATAATGAAGGAGTGGTTACTAATTATTTAATAACTTCCGAAGGGACTGATATAAGCAGCGGCCAGACCAGAAAAGTAAGTGTTAATCTTTCACTTTTTATTTCAACCGAAGTTGATATTTTTGATTATATATATTCAAAAGGAAGCCTGACTTTTGAGGGTTTAATAGGTGTAACTTTTATAAGGGGCCCTTTGTTTGTTGGCAATGATCTTATTTTAAGAATACTTCTTCAAGCTGGTGATTTTGCCACCGGAGGAAGGATTCTTGTCGGGGGTAATATAGATATGGAAGGACCATCACGGATCAGAACTGCCGGACCGATAAGTGTCGGCGGCGATATTGAAATGAGCAGCGGACTGCTTGGCACACCATATATCGAACATGATTTTGAAGAACCGCTAATAGTTATGGAAGATATAAAGATGGATGGAAGTCCGCGGATAGGGAGTTCATCGAATCCCATACACCTTTCACTTCATGGAGAAATCATACCCGAAGGCGCAAGAGTATATTACACACCGCCTATAGGAGAAGATATATTTGACCCGCCAAACTTTGACGTCGGAGTTTATATCAATAATTTTTTAAATCAGATACAGGAACCGCCATCTGATTATCTAGAAGTAGATGAAAGTGAGGACGGTACACCTGGCAATGGATTTAATATAGATCCGGCACTTATAAGCAGTGGGGAATTTTTCAGGCAAAGCGGCGGCAATTCAATTAGATTTCGTGAAAGCGGCGGCAGCTACTATCTGACAATTGAGGGAAATGTTTATGTTAACGATGATATTGTAATTGGTAAAGATATAGATACTTATGACAAAGATATATATTATGAGGGAGTGGGGAAATTAATTGCCACCGGAGATATCTATGATTACTGCGGGCTGGTTCCTACCAGTATAAACGAATTTCCGGAAAATAATTTACTTATTTTAATGGCTCTGGGTGATTTGTATATATCTATAGATAATAATGAAGGTTATAATAACAACGATGTATATATTCTGGGCATAGCCGGAGGGACAGCACTTTTAAGCAGTCAAAATACGGTTCTGGGCTCTATAATATGCGGACAGCTTAACGCCAAAGATGCAAGTGGCATATGGGGTTTTCTGCTTGGAAGTCTTGCCAGTATAGAATATGAACAGGATTTAAGTGAAAATATTCCGGAAGATCTGCCCAGAGAAGTATATGGCGGATTTACATTCAGTCCGGAATGGCAGGAAGTAGCTAATTAAGAGATATAATTTTTAAATAATTAAAAAGCGATAGAATGATTTTAGGCAAAATTGGTTGAATTATTTAACTCCAGAATTGAAAAGTTAAAGAATTTTTTAAATGTAAGAGAAATTCAAAAAATTTTGGTAACCGGTGACCAGAATATTTTTTATCTGACAGGTTTTTACGGGAAAGATTCGGGAAGCCTGCTGCTAATTACAGATGACCATCTGCACCTTTTAGTTAATTTTATTTACCTGGAACAATCAAGAAAATCAGTTAAAAATAAAAATATAAATATTGTCTGCTGCCATAAAGATAAGTTTAAAAAACTTGGTGATGTTTTAGAGAATTATCATTCTGGATCTGTCGGATTCGAGGGTAGAAATATCATTTTTTCCGATTTTTACAAATTAAAAAAGATACTATCCAAACAGAATAAAAGATTGATAAATGTTGACGGAATAGTTGAGAAATTAAGGGCAATTAAGGATGAGATAGAGATATCTAAAATAAAAAATACATGCCGGATTACGGATAAAGCTTTTAATAGTTTAATAAGTTCAGGCAGTCCCGCCATAAATAGATTATCTGAAATCGAGCTGGCATTCAAAATAGAAGAGCTGCTTATAGAAAATGGTTCGGATGGAAGATCATTTGACATAATAGTTGCAGGTGGAAAAAATTCCTCCATGCCTCATTATTTACCCGGAAAGTTAAAATTAAAGAATGGTCCTATAGTTATGGATTTCGGATGCAGATTTGAAAATTATTGTTCGGATATAACCAGAACGGTCTTTTTAAAAAATAATAAAATCAGTAATGAATTTAAAAAAATTTATGATATAGTTTTAAAGGCGCAGTTACTGGCCATTAAGAGCTGCAGGGAAGGCGTAAGCTGCAGTCAGCTGGATAAAGCGGCAAGAAAGTTTATAGCTTCAAAAGGATATGGAAATAATTTTGGCCATGGACTGGGCCATGGAGTGGGGCTGGAAGTGCACGAAGAGCCGGTGGTTAACAGCAGGAGCAGGACAATTTTAAAAAAGAATATGGTAATAACCATTGAACCGGGGATATATATAGAGAATTTCGGCGGCATAAGAATAGAGGATATGGTAGTAGTAGGTAAAAACGGGTGTGAGGTGCTTTACGGTTCCACGAAAAATTTTATTGTTATGGGTTAATATTTTAAATTACAGAAGAGGGGAATAAAGTGTGATAAGTACCAGTGATTTCAGGAATGGATTAACCATAATATATAAAAACCTGCTGTACAAAATATTATATTTTCAGCATGTAAAGCCGGGAAAAGGAGGTGCTTTTGTCAGGACCAAGTTGAAGGATTTAAACACAGGGTCCATTATTGACAAAACTTTTAGAGCCGGCGAAAAAATAGAACAGGCCATACTTGAAACCAGAAAAATGCAGTTTTTATATAAGGATGAATATTATAATTTCATGGACACTAAAACTTATGAACAGATTCAATTAAATAAAAATATAATTGAAGATAGGAAAGATTATTTACTGGAAAACATGGAAATAGAAGTCATTTTTTACAAAGGTAAGTCTATATCCATTGAACTTCCTATTTTTATTGAAGCAAAGGTTATTAAAACGGAACCTGGTGTTAAAGGTGATTCCGTAGGTTTAAGCTATAAACCTGCGGTAATAGAAACAGGAGCTAAAATACAGGTCCCTCTGTTTATTAATGTGGGAGATACTATAAAAATCGATACCAGGACAGGTGAATATATAACACGGAAAGGCACCTGATTAAGCCTAATAATATTTATTAATATGCCTAAAATAACCAGAAGAAAAAGTAGAGAGAATGCAATAATCCTGCTGTATCAGAAAGATTTACTGGATAAAAAAATAAGCGAAATCCTGAATGATGATTTGCTGGCAGGCAGGGAATATGACCAGTTTACATTAAAACTTGTGGAGGGCGTGGATAAATACAGAAAAAGAATTGACCGGACGATAAAAGACGTTGTAGAAAACTGGACCCTGGAAAGAATAGCAGTTATTGACAGAAATATTTTGAGAGTAGCCATTTATGAGATGCTGTATGAGGATGATATACCTCTAAAAGTATCAGTGGATGAAGCTATTGAAATTGCAAAAAGCCTGGGGCAAAAAGAAGATACGCCAAAGTTTGTAAACGGTGTCCTGGGAAAGATTTTAAGTGATATAAAAAGTTAGAATCGTAATTTAGAAGAAATTTAAATGATTTTATTAATGAAAGACTATTCTTCTATTGTTACTTTTGAATCTTTAAAATCCACTTTTAGTATTTTATTTTTTAAAACTTTTGTTCCAATTAAAACATCTTTAGTTCGATTAGTTAAACTAAACACCTGAAGTTCATCTCCATCAAAAACGATCTTTCCAAGATAAACTCTTTCTTCTACTATAGCTCCATTAGCTAATTCATACTCCTCTGTGCCTAAAAAATCCCAGTTAGATTTCTCGATTAAAGTAATTGGAATACTAATATAGCCATTAAAACCGGTATCTATTATTGCACTGACTTTCTTTGAAGTACTGCTGGAAAGATGGATATCTAACTTAATAATTGGTTCATCAAAATCGTTTATGATACCCTCTATCATAGAAAGACTTTCCTAAATTTATGAACAACAGGATATCCGATACGAAAGAATACAAATATTTTATCAGGAAATTTACTCCTGGCTTTCTGAGCAGCTTCTAGCTCATCGTCTCCAATAAAATAATCGCCAGATTCTATTTCAATAGCGACAATCTTTCCTTTATCTTTTTTAAATTTAGGTTGGAGTTTTTTATAAATAGCTTTCCCCTTTTCTGTAAATTCCTCTTTATCTAAAAGCTTTTTCATATTATTTATTTCCTTCTACCTTATTATTTTTATTTCTCAATATTAAATTTAATGTCTTTAATTATAACATATAAAAATATACAGGAGTTACCGGTATGTATTAGTCTGAAAGAGCTGCCGGAAATGATGTGCTCCGTATAAGAAAATATTTTCCTGACTTCCTACAAATATCTAAAAAATCTTTGACAGAAACAAAGGTATAGTATATTCTTATTTCAGATAGTCCCTAATAATAAGGATTTATTGAAATGAAATATATTGATCTGTTCTCTCGGTTAAAGAAGAATAATTTAATTATTTTTTCTTTAAGAGATATAGAAAATCTTTTTCCAGAAGAGAATTTAAAAACTCTGAAAAATAACCTTGGCCGCTGGGTTAAAAAAAAATTACTTGGCAGGTTAAGAAGAAATTTGTATGAGCTTATTGAGCCAGGACTGAAATCAAATATTCCTGATGTGTATGTAGCCAATAAACTTTATGCACCTTCTTATATCTCACTTGAAACAGCTTTATCTATTTATAGTTTGATTCCGGATATTGCTTTTCATGTAACATCACTTACCCCTCTTCCAACCAGGGAATTTAAAAATAAATACGGTTCATTCTTTTATAGAAGTTGCCAAAGAAAAGCTTTTACAGGCTATAGATTAATGCAATATGAGGGATTTAAAATATTAATTGCCGACAAAGAAAAAGTATTGGTGGATTTTATTTATTTTTCTTTAAGGCAAAGAAGACCTCTGGATTTTGAAGAGGAAAGATTTGAGAGAGATCTTATCAGTAAGCTTAATTGGGACAGGGTATTAAAATACGCCAAATTATTTAATATAAAAACAGCCAATACACTATTAAAACTGAAAGGTTGGGCAGGATGTTAAATATGGAGTATCTTCTGGAAGAGGCAAAAAATAATAATCTTCCAGTCTTAAAGAAAAGAGCAATCATAAGGGAGTATTTACAAATTATTATATTAAACTCGATATATAAGCAAAAGCAGGGCAAATATTTCTTTTTTATGGGTGGTACAGCAATGAGATATTTTTATAGATTGCCCCGTTTTTCCGAAGATCTTTATTTTAATACACCTTCTTTGGGGTACCAGGAATTTGAAAATATATTAGAGGGAATAGGAAAGGATCTGTCCAGGGAAGGGTTACCCGCAACAATATCTGCAAGCAGAAGGAAAAATCTTTTTACTGCAAAGCTTCTCTTTGATGACATTATGGGGAAATATGGTATTTCAGATGGACGAGGAGAAAGTCTTATGATTAAAATAGAGATCAATAAACCCGACTGGGAACTTAATACTGACTCAAAGGTACTAAGTATGTATGGATATAGTTTTACTTCAATTTTAATGAGCAAGGGCAATTTACTTTCAGAGAAGATCCTAGCTCTACTAGACCGTAAAAGGGGTCGTGATATTTATGATACATTATATATGCTTAGGAAGAAATTTCCCTTTAATGAGAATGTTTTGAAGGTAAATAATATAAAACTACCCATAGAGGATTGGTATGAACCCCAAAAACTGGACACCTGTCTATCTTAAGTCACAACAAGATCACAAGTTTTGTTTTTAATAAATATATCTTCAAATTCCTCAGGTGGCAAGTAGCCAATTGAAGAATGAAGCCTCTTGCTGTTATAAACATCATCTATAAAATACGGGACCCTGTCAATTACATCGGCAAATGTCTCATATTCCCAGAGGTATACCTCTTCAGCCTTTAGTGTTTTAAAAAATGATTCGATAAATGCATTATCATAGGGACTTCCCCTGGCAGACATTGATACCAAAATACCATTTGCATTTAAAAGATCAATGTAATAATGGCTGCAGTACTGGATACCTTGATCAGAATGGTGAACAAGATCATCTGTATTCCTCTCCCCTATGGCCATCTTTAGTGCTTCAAGTGGTAGTTCTGCTGCAAGAGTTCTTCCAAGGGCATAACCAACAATCTTGCGGGAGAAAACATCTATTATAGCTGCAAGATATACAAAGCCGGTAAGTATCCTGATATAGGTGATATCGGCGCACCAGAGCTGATCGGTTCTGGTCAAGATGAGATCTCTGGCCAGGTTTGGATAAGTTTTAAGGCCGTGTTTTGAGTTTGTGGTAAATACGAATCTTTTTTTCTTTCTACACTGTATACCCATTTTTTTCATAATCTTTAG
>CAZHOY010000019.1:0-13108 GCA_964534695.1 uncultured Actinomycetota bacterium
TGTTTACGGGAGGTATAGGTCAAATTGATCACCGCCATATAAGAAAAGAAAAACCAGAGCGGGGTATGAAAGTGGTACAGGTTGGCGGTACGGCTTACCGTATTGGCATAGGCGGCGGTGCCGCTTCAAGCATGGTTCAGGGTGAAAACAGAGAGGAACTTGATTTTAATGCTGTACAGCGTGGCGATGCCCAGATGGAACAGAAGCTGAACCGGGTAATCAGAACATGTATTGAAATGGGTGACGAAAATCCTATTATGAGTATACATGATCAAGGTGCCGGCGGGCCCTGTAATGTTTTGACCGAACTTGTGGAACCGGCGGGCGGCAGGATTGAAATCCGCAATATACAGGTTGGCGATAAAACTATGTCGGTGCTGGAGATATGGGGTGCGGAATATCAGGAGCGTAATGCTTTTCTTATAAAACCGCAACATCTTGAGAAATTTCAGGCTATCTGCAGTCGTGAGAAAGTCAATTGTGAAATACTGGGAGAAATAACCGGTGATGGGAGAATTGTGGTTCATGACAGCTGGAACAATTCCAATCCTGTTGATCTCAGCCTTGGAGAGATTTTAAGCAATATTCCCCAGAAAACCTTTAATCTGGAAGGCATTTCAAAGAAATTAAAGCCGCTGGAGCTGCCCGGTAGTCTTTCGGTTAAGGAAGCTTTAAGACTCATATTCAGGCTGCCTTCGGTAGGATCCAAGGGATTTCTGGTAAGGAAGGTTGACCGGAGCGTAACCGGGCTTGTGGCAAGACAGCAGTGCTGCGGTCCCCTGCAGCTTCCTGTTTCTGATGTAGCGGCAGTGGCTCAGAGCCATTTTGGGATTACCGGCGCTGCAACTGCCATCGGCGAGCAGCCGATTAAAACCCTGGTAAGTCCCGAGGCAGGTGCCCGTATGGCAGTAGGGGAAGCATTAACCAATATAGTGTGGGCGCTTATAAGCGACCTTAAGGATATAAAGTGTTCTGTTAACTGGATGTGGGCCGGCAAGCTTCCCGGTGATGGAGCTGCTCTCTACAAAGCGGCAGCTGCTCTCAGTAAATTAATGATAGAGGTTGGCATAGCTGCTGATGGCGGAAAAGACAGCCTCTCAATGGCCGCACAGGTTGAAAATGAGATAGTAAGAGCTCCCGGCGAGGTAGTCATCTCTGCTTATGCCTCCATGCCTGATATAACCAGGGTGGTGACTCCGGACATCAAGCGGCCCGGCGAAAGCAGGCTTATACTTATTGATCTTTCGGGCGGAAAGAAACGTCTGGGCGGTTCGGCACTGGCACAGGTGTTGGGGCAAATAGGTGATGAGTCTCCGGATGTGGAAAATCCTGCCCTGCTGGCCGGTGTTTTCAGGGCGGTTCAGGAAACGATAGAAAAGAGCCTGGTTCTTGCCGGTCATGACAGAAGTGACGGAGGACTTATAACCACCATGGCTGAAATGGCACTGGCTGGAAACTGCGGAATGGCAGTTGAGCTCCCTCCAGCGGGTGAAGCAATCCCCCTGCTTTTTTCTGAAGAGCTGGGGCTGGTTCTGGAGTACCTTCCGCAGTATGAGGTAAAAGTTACAGATATTTTAAACAAGTACCATGCTCCCTTCATAATTCTGGGCAGCACAATAAAAAGAAGACAGATGGTTATCCGCAGGGGCGGTAGTATCGTGCTGGATATAGATATACCTACGCTTCTGGCCTGGTGGGAATCAACCAGTGATGAACTGGAAAAGCACCAGATGAATACCGAACTGGCAGCGGAACAGGCACGGGTTCATAATCGTCCCGGTCTTTCGTATCATACTTCTTTTAAGTGGAAAAACACCCCACCGGAACTGTTGAATAGAACTGAAAAACCAAAAGTCGCGATAATCCGTGAGGAGGGCAGTAATGGTGACAGGGAAATGGCCTCTGCATTTTTTATGGCTGGATTTGAGCCCTGGGATATCACTATGACTGACCTGCTTAAGGGTGAAGCAATCCTGGATAAGTTCAGAGGGGTGGTATTTGTGGGCGGTTTTGCCTATGCCGATGTGCTGGGCAGCAGCAAAGGCTGGGCCGGTATTATCAGGTTCAATCCCGGACTGGAGAAAATGTTTAATCTTTTCTACCAGCGGCCGGATACTTTCTCGCTGGGAATCTGTAATGGCTGCCAGCTTATGACTCTTCTTGGCTGGGTGCCCTGGAAAGGTATTCCCGAGGGAAAACAGCCCAGATTCGTAAACAACCTATCGGGACGATTTGAATCCCGCTGGGTAAGGGTAAAGATTTTAAAAAGTCCTTCTATAATGCTCAAAGGAATGGAGGATTCGATGCTGGGTATATGGGTATCACACAGCGAGGGTCATCTGCACTGTCCTGATCCGAAGATACTATCTGATATAACTAATTTAAAACTGGCACCAGTGCTTTTTGTGGATGATAAAGGACATCCTACAGAACAGTACCCTTTTAATCCCAATAGCTCTCCATCGGGATTTACCTCCCTGTGCTCGCCTGACGGCAGGCATCTTGTTATGATGCCCCATCCCGAAAGGGCATTCCTGCTGTGGCAGTGGCCGTGGGTGTCCCGGGAATGGAAGCCCGGTCCGGGGCTTAAGGTTTCCCCCTGGATAAAAATGTTCCAGAATGCCAGGGAATGGTGCGAGGAAAACAGCTGATGTTATCAAATCCTTTATTTATTTTAGTATTTTATTTGTTATAATAATTTTATTCACTCAATGGGGCAGGCTTATATATAGTTATGGAAATATGGCAGTACTATGATTGAACCGGACATAAATTAAATAAGTTAATTTATATAAATTAACCAATAAGATGAATGGCATAATATCAGATAGAAAATTAAATGAAAAATGCGGGATATTCGGCATATATGCACCTGATAGAAAGGTCTCGGAAATAATATTTTATGGTCTCCAGGCTCTTCAGCACAGGGGTCAGGAGAGTGCGGGCATAGCCGTATCTGATGGAGAAAATATTCTGGTGTTTAAAGACCTGGGCCTTGTATCACAGGTGTTTAATGAACAAAACATCGCACCTCTTCAGGGTAATATTGGAATCGGCCACACTCGTTATTCCACCAGGGGGAGGAATATCTGGAAAAATTCCCAGCCCTTGTACCGGATGTTTAAAAATGAGAGTTTTGCCATAGCTCACAACGGAAATTTAATTAATGTAAGAGAGATAAGGAATGAACAGATAAAGAAAGGCATCATATTTGAAACCACTACGGATACCGAGGTTATAGCGTCTCTAATAGAAAGCTCGGAGAGAGAGGGAATTGAGGATGCAGTCAAGGATGCAATTAGTAAAATAAAAGGTTCTTATTCTCTGGTTATATTAACCAAAGACAAGGTTCTTGGCATCAGGGATCCACATGGATTCAGGCCACTGGTGCTGGGTAATCTTGGCAGCAGTTTCGTTATAGCTTCAGAGACATGCGCACTGGATATAATTGATGCCGATTTTATCAGGGAAATTGACCCTGGTGAGATTGTAGTGCTGGATAAGGATGGCATAAGATCACAGATGCTGCTGCCTGTGGATAGGATTTCTATGTGTATATTTGAGCTTATTTATTTCGCCAGGCCTGACAGTTATATACATAATAAGAATATGTTTAAGGTAAGACATAGGATGGGACAGGAGCTGGCGAAGGAATCTCCTGTTGATGCCGATATAGTCATTTCCGTACCTGATTCGGGCACACCTGCTGCCATCGGGTATTCTGCTGAATCAAAAATACCCTACGCTGAAGGATTCATCAAAAATAGATATATCGGAAGAACTTTTATTCAGCCTATCCAGCGAGCGAGGGAAATAGGGGTAAGACTGAAATTAAATCCGTTAAAGGATATTATAAAAAACAAAAAATTGGTTGTGGTGGATGACTCCATAGTCAGGGGGAATACATCCAGGAAAATAATAAAGATGCTGTATAGCGCAGGAGCCAGGGAAGTGCATATGAGGATAAGCTCGCCCCCTCTTTTGTATCCCTGTTATTACGGCATAGATATGGCCACTAAAAAAGAATTCATTGCCAATCACAGAACCATGGAAGATATAAGGAAATCATTAAATGTGGATAGTTTGAAATATTTGACCATAAATGGCCTGGTGAAAGCTGTAGGTGAGTCAAAGGAAAAATTCTGCTTTGCCTGCTTCAACGGCGAATACCCGGTTGATATCCCCGGAAACCCGGAGTCTGATAAATATTCACTGGATAAGGAGGATAAAGTATCTTCTAATGCCTGAAAAAGATATACACGGTAAAAGGTATTCCTATAAATCTTCCGGTGTGGATATAGACAAAGCCTCCAGTGTAATAAGTCAGCTTAAAAAAACAATAGCGTCAACTTTTTCCGGCAGGGTACTCAGCGACCTTTCATCATTCTCCGGTCTTTTTCAGCTTAATCTTAACGGGTACAGAGAACCTGTTTTTGCCTCTTCCACTGACGGGGTGGGGACAAAAATAATGCTGGCAAAAAAGTTGAACTATTACCGGCATATAGGGCAGGATGCGGTAGCCATGTGCATTAATGACATAATATGCTGCGGGGCAAAACCGCTTTTTTTTTTGGATTATATAGCCTGCGGTAGGGTTGAAGAGGAAAAAATAAGGATTATAATCGAATCTATTGCCGAAAGCTGCAAATATTGTGATGCTGTTCTTGTCGGAGGGGAAATTGCAGAGCATCCCGGTATGTGTACCGAAGATGACATTGATATTGCCGGTTTTTCGGTTGGAATAGTTGAAAAGACAGATATAATAAACACCAGTCTGGTCAGGGAAGGTGATTTAATAATAGGAATATCTTCTTCCGGAGTTCACAGCAACGGATTCTCATTGGTACGGAAACTAATTGAGGATAAAAAATTGGACCTGCAAAAGAAATACGATTGGGCCGATGGTAAACCGCTTGGTAATTTGCTTCTGACCCCTACGAAACTATATTCCAGGATAATAAATGTAATGCTTAAAAATAAAGTTGAAATTCACGGAATTGCCCATATAACCGGAGGGGGATTTTATGAGAATATAAACAGAATAATCCCTGCCGGGATGGATGCTTCCATAAGGGAAGGGAGCTGGGGAGTTCCCGCTGTTTTTAAATTCCTGCAGGAGCTTGGAAATATTGACAGGGATGAAATGTTCAGGGTGTTTAATATGGGTATCGGAATGACTGTAATTGTTTCCCCCGGCCAGTTTGATAGGGTAAGTGAAATAGCCGGAGAAATGAAAGAAGAAATATATAATATAGGCACTGTTACCAGTGGAAGCGGTAAGGTAATAATAGGAAAAAGATAGGTTGCGGATGAAAAAGAGAATTGCGGTCTTTGCTTCGGGTTTTGGCTCGAATCTCCAGGCCTTAATAGATTACAGTAAAAACCAGAGCTTAAACGGAGACATAGTTCTGGTTTTTTCCAATAATAAAGATGCCTATGCGCTGGAAAGGGCCCAAAAAAGTAAAATCAAAACAGTTTTTATGGATCCTTCCCGGCATAGCAGCAGAAAGCAGTATGATTTAAAAATAATCGAACTGCTGGAACAGGAAAAAATAGATCTGGTGGTTCTTGCAGGTTATATGTTTCTGCTGGGTACGGAATTTATCCGCAGCTTCTGTGGTAAGATTTTAAATATACACCCTGCACTACTGCCTGCATTTAAAGGCACACATGGAATAAGAGATGCCTATCAGTACGGGGTGAAAGTAACCGGTGTTACGGTTCATTTTGTGGACGAGCATCTTGACAGCGGTCCCATAATACTGCAGGAGGCTGTTGATATAGACCCCGGTGACAGTATGGAAAAGCTGGAGGAAAAAATACATAAGGTAGAACATAAGATCTATCCCAGGGCAGTAAAATATTTTTGCCAGGAAAGGCTGATAATAGAAGGAAGAAAGGTAAAAATTTTAAATAAAAAGTGATGCAAAAAAGGAGCGGAAAGTGAAAATAAAAATAAAAAGAGCCCTGATCAGTGTTTCCAGCAAAGAAGGCATCGTAGATTTTGCAGAGACTTTACAGAAGATAGGAACAGAAATTCTTTCAACCGGAGGAACCTATAAAAAGTTAGAAGAAGCAGGCATAGCAGTAAAGAAGGTGGAAGAGGTTACCGGTTTTCCTGAAATGTTAAACGGCAGGGTAAAGACTCTTCACCCATATATACATGGGGGAATACTGGCTGACCGGAGTAATGAAAACCATATGAATGAGATTTCAAACTCAAAAATAAAGTTAATAGATATGGTAGTGGTAAATTTATATCCATTCAGGGAAACCATATCCAGAGAAAATGTTACCATGGAACAGGCAATTGAAAATATAGATATCGGTGGTCCTACCATGATCAGGAGTGCTGCTAAAAATTATAAAGGGGTGGCAGTAGTAGTTGACCCCGATGATTATAAGAAAATACAGGCAGAACTTCTGAACAGCGGGGGGTATATCAGCCCGGGGACTCTTTTTAGATTAAGCGGTAAGGCTTTCCAGCATACCTGTGAATATGATAGCGTAATTTTTAATTACCTTAAAAATAAAACCGGAAATTCCGGCCGCTCGGATATATCTATGAGAAACTATCTGGATGTAGAATGTAACGGCCCAAAAGAAGATATGGTAGGCGGCTTCAGGGACAGCAGCGGTAATTTTAACAGCAGCATTGGTTTAAATCTTGAAAAAATCCAGAGCCTCAGATACGGTGAAAATCCTCATCAGAAAGCTTCTTATTATAAGTATGCCGATAACGGTAAGGACAACTTTACGGGTGCCCGCCAGCTCCAGGGCAAAGAATTATCCTATAATAATATCCTGGACGGCAATGCCGCTTTTGGGATTGCAAAGGAATTTGACGCTCCCTGTGTAGCGGTAATAAAGCACAATAATCCCTGCGGTGCAGCTGTAGCAGAATCGATTGGAGAAGCTTATAAAAAAGCATACCAGTGTGATCCGGTTTCAGCGTTTGGCAGTGTTGTTGCATGCAATATGAAATGGACGGCAGAGGCTTCCAGGTTTATGTTGGATAAATATGTTGAGGTGCTTATAGCACCATATTTTGATGAGGAAGCTCTTAAAATCCTGGCGGAACGAAAAAATCTAAGAGTTTTGAAAATAAATTTTGATCTGGACGCTTATGTCAATCATATAAATTCAGATAAATTTAAACTGGAAAATGTAGATATCAAAAGTGTAGATGGCGGACTGCTGCTACAGGATCTGGACGAAGGCATGGACAGCAGGGATAACATGGAAGTGGTGACCGCTGCCCGGCCGAGCCCAGAACAATGGAACGACCTCCTGTTTGGATGGCACATTGTAAAGAGCGTCAAATCCAATGCCATAGTGCTGACTGTTGGTAATAGCACAGTGGGCATAGGTGCGGGCCAGATGAGCAGGATTGATGCCGCGGAAATAGCCATTAAAAAATCGGATGGGAAATGCAGGGGTTCGGTAATGGCTTCCGACGCTTTTTTCCCTTTTGGGGATGTGGCAGAACTTGCAGCTAAAAACGGGATTACGGCAATAATACAGCCCGGCGGCTCAATCAGGGATAAGGAAGTTATAGAAAACTGTAATAAAAATAAAATACCCATGGTATTTACTGGAAAAAGACATTTCAGGCACTAAGAAACGAATTAATTTACTTAAGTGAGTAAGTAATACAGGATTATTTTTGAATAGTATTATCTCTGTATTCAGATAGAATTTTTAAATAAAATACCTCTAATTGATAATTCCTCTTGACTGCATTACCGGAATAATATATTATAAATGTACTGACCAATTGGTCAGTACATAAAAAAGGAGGTATTGTGGCTGTAATTGAAACAAAAAATCTTACAAAATATTATGGTAAATCCAGAGGAATAATTGATGTAAACCTTAAAATTGAAAGTGGAGAAATTTTTGGGTTTATCGGCCCAAATGGTGCGGGAAAAACAACAACTATAAGAACATTACTGGATTTTATACACCCTACCCGAGGAAGCGCAAAAATATTCGGCATGGATTGCAGAACCCAGTCCACCAAAATAAAAAATACATTGGGTTATTTGCCTGCAGAGGTTAATTATTACCAGGATTTAAGGGTAAGGGACCTTCTGAATTATGCTGCCAGGCTGTATCATAAAGACTGTAGGGAAAAGGTAGAAGAACTGGTTGAAATACTGGAACTGGAGAAGAATGCAAAAATAAGCTCACTTTCTTCAGGAAATAAAAAGAAGATAGCAATTATACAGGCAATGATGCACAAGCCTAAACTTTTAATAATGGATGAGCCTACAAGCGGGTTGGACCCTTTGGTACAGAGTGAATTTTTTAAGATATTAAAAGAAGAAAACAAAATAGGGGTAACCATATTTTTCTCCTCTCATGTGCTCAGCGATGTTCAAAAAATCTGTAATAGAGTGGCTATTATTAAAGAAGGGCGCATAGTTGATATTGAAAAGATCGATAAGTTCAAAAAGGGTAAATATAAAAGAATCAGGGTTACCCTGGCCGGTAGAGTTACAGAGGATAATCAGATAAATATTGCTGGTATGAAAGATAAAAAGGTGAAAGGCAACCTGATGGAATTCATTTATTTTGGTGATATCGGAAGAATAACACAGGAGCTTGCTAATAGAAAAGTCAATGACCTGTGGATCGGGGAACCTACTCTGGAAGAGATATTTATGCATTATTACAGGAAGGAGGATAAATAATATGCCAATTTATCTAAGGGAAATTTCAAGCAATAAGAAATCTTTTTTTATCTGGTTTACTGTCCTTATTGCGTTAAATCTGACAGTTTTTTCAGTCTATCCTTCAGTTGCCAGTCAGGCTGAAAATATTGGACAGCTGATGAAAAGTTACCCTGAGACTTTCATTAAGGTATTTGGGGTAGATAGATTGGATTTAACCAAAATTCTTCATTTTTTTGGGATGGAAGTTTTTTTATTTATTACTCTGCTGGGCAGTATTTATTCAATGATACTGGGTTCCGGCATAATCTCAAAAGAAGAAGATGATAAAACCATAGAATTTCTCCTGGCAAAACCGGTATCAAGAGGAAAAATTATCACTTCAAAGACACTATCCGTATTATCTTATATATTGTTTTTTAATATTGGTTTATTTGTTGCAGATTTGGGATTAATGGAGGCATTCAAATCAAACGAGTTCAATATGAAAATATATTTATTGCTTTCTCTGGGTGCTTTTCTGATGCATCTGACATTTGCTGCAGCAGGTCTTTTTATTTCCGTGTTTATTATCAGGGCCAGGGCGTTAATGTCAGTATCACTGGGTGTGGTTATGGGAACGTACTTTTTGGGGATAATATCATCGCTGTCGGACAGATTTGATATTCTCAAATACATTTCACCTTTTGAGCATGTAAACGCCGCTGATATAATAAACAGTGGCGGGATTGACTATAAATATATAGTTATCATTATTTCAATTATCTGTGTGTCGGTAGCCGGCACTTATCTTTTTTATAGTAAAAAAGATATATGTAATTGAACAAATTAATTTTTTAATGATTACTAAATCTAATGGAGCTTGCTTCAGGCAGATGGTGAAATTGAATTTTGTATAGGAATATTGAAAAAATAGAGCAGGATAAAAAAGACAGGATTATCAGTGCCTGTTTAAAAGAATTTGCAAAAGGGTACGAAAAGGCTTCAACCAATGCTATTGTAAGAAAAGCTAAGATACCCAAGGGTACACTTTTTTATTTTTTTGGGAATAAGAAACAATTATATTTATATATTCTGGATTATACCACAGGTAAGTTCCTGGATAGATTTAAAAAGGAAAATGCTAATTTATCTTCTGATATTTTTGAAAGACTTGAGCAAAGGGGATTATTAAAATTAAAAATAGCCATGGAAGAGCCGTTATTATACGAGATTATCTATAAATCAGTTATAAACGTGCCTGATTATCTGAGAAGCGAGATATATAAAAATTACTTAAAATTTGCTGCTGAGAGTGAGTCGAGCATATATAAAGGTATTGATAATTCAAAGTTTAAGAAGGGTATAGATATTAAAAAAGCAGTAGAGGTTATAACCATGTTTCTTGAAGGTTATTTAAACAGACATATGGGTTCCTTTAAGAAATGTACGGCATCAGAATCAATCAAGTTATATAAGAAGATCAGCATTGAGGTAAAAGAATACTTTAAAATAATTAAAGAAGGAATTTATAGGTAAACTAAAGCAATACCTGGATTATTATGATTGAAAATTAAGCCCTCCTTAAATAAATACTTCAAGGAGGGCTTATTAGAATAACCTACTGTATAGTGGGGCTGAATCTCCCGGTTTCCCTTATTTTCGATTCTTCACCGGATATTCTTATATTTCTACCGTTAGTATCGTCTGTTTTTTTGGGATATCTTTCCAGGGTATGTCTGATAACTTCATCTATATTTTCTACAAATTCCAGTTTTAAGCCCTTGAGTATATTCTTGGGTACTTCATCAAGGTCTTTTTTGTTTTTTTCAGGCAGCACCACTTTTTTAAGGCTTGCTCTCTTTGCCGCCAGGAGTTTTTCTTTAAGCCCTCCGACGGGGAGAACCCTGCCTCTTAAAGTTATTTCTCCTGTCATGCCCACATTTCTTATTACCGGTATTCCTGTAAATGCTGATACCAGAGAGGAGGTTATGGCTACTCCTGCAGATGGTCCGTCCTTGGGTACGGCTCCTGCCGGAACGTGGATATGTATATCTGATTTATTAAATAGCCTGTCTGCAATTCCAAAATCTTTTGCCCTTGAATGTATGTAACTTATGGCAGCCTTGGCCGATTCCTGCATTACGTCTCCCAGTTTTCCGGTAAGTATTAACTCACCGCTTCCCTTGTAATAGGTGGATTCAATAAGCAATATATCTCCGCCTACCGGTGTGTAGGCCAGGCCCGTAGCCACGCCCACTTTATTTTTATCTTCTATTTCGCTGGGAAAGATCTTTGAAACACCAAGGTAATCTCTTATTTTTGCGGTGGTTACGTCTCTGGAATATTTTTTTCCTTCAACTATTTCCCGCGCAATTTTTTTGCAGATATTTGATATCTCCCGTTCCAGATTCCTGACGCCTGCTTCTCTGGTATATTCCTCTATTATTAAAGAAATAGTATCTTGGTTAAACTTGATGTTATATTTTTCTACTCCCTGCTCCTTTAATTGCTTGGGAATCAGAAATTTTTCGGCTATGTGGATTTTTTCCTCCGAGCTGTAACCGGGTATTTCAATTATTTCCATCCTGTCTCTTAATGCCGGGTGTATGGTATCCAATATATTTGCGGTGGTGATGAACATTACATTGGAAAGATCAAATGGTACCTCAAGGTAATGATCCCTGAATGAATTGTTTTGCTCGGGATCAAGTACTTCAAGCAGTGCAGATGAAGGATCACCTCTGTAATCCATACCCACCTTGTCAACCTCATCCAGCATGAAAACCGGGTTGTTAGTTCCTACCTGAGTTAGCCCTTGTATAATTCTGCCGGGAAGCGCTCCTACATATGTTCTCCGGTGCCCCCTGATTTCGGCTTCGTCTCTTATTCCGCCGATGGACATTCTCATGAACTTTCTTCCTAGGGATTTGGCTATTGACTGTCCCAGAGAAGTTTTGCCCACTCCCGGGGGCCCTACGAAGCAAAGTATAGGGCCTTTGGTTGTTTTACCCTTTAATTTTCTTACTGCCAGGTAGTCCAGGATATGGGTTTTAACCTTTTCCAGATCGTAATGGTCACTATCCAATATCTTCTTTGCTTTTTTCAGATCCAGTACATCTTTGGTTTTTTCCGACCAGGGCACATCCAGCATCCATTCTACATAAGTTCTTACATAAGAATGCTCAGGAGACATACTGGGAATACTTTCCAGCCTTTTTATTTCTTTTAATACTTTTTCACTGGCCCCTTTGGGCATTTTTTTCTTTAGCAATTTTTTCTCCAGTTCCTGGGTCAGAGCGATTGACTCATCGGATTCACCCAGTTCGTTTTTAATAGCTTTAAGCTGCTGGCGCAGGTAGTATTCTCTCTGGGTTTTACCTACTTCCTTTTGAACCTTATCTCTTATCTGGGACTGAACTTCAAATTTCTTGAGCTCTTCACTCAGGTATTCTGTTAATTTCTTTAACCTTAATTTCAGATTGCTTTCTTCCAGGATCTTCTGTTTTTGCATGGTATTTGAAAGCAGGTATGAAGCAAATAAATCAGTCTGAATTTCTGGCCTGGATATGTTGGTTGCCGCTACTACAAATGCCGTAGGTAGGGGAATACCCAGCTGAATAAACTTTTCAACCTGCATCCTCATGGTGGTATTTAAATTTTCTGTTTCCTGATCCTCTTCATAAGGTATATCTTCAAGCACTTCAGTTACCACTCTGAAGTAGGGTTCGGTTTGAGTAAAACGTTTTATTTTTACACGGGTGATGCCTTCCACGATACATTTGATTTCATTTTCTGATACATTAGTTACCTGTTTAATAGCGCACGCGGTTCCGATATTATATAAATCATCTTTATCCACATGCTCTTTATTCTCTTCCTTCTGTGCCATAACAACTATGATTTTATGTTCCCTCGATGCGGCGTTTACAGCTTCTAGAGATTTTTTTCTACCCACAATCAACGGTGTGGCTAAAAAAGGAAACACAACACTGTTTTTCAGGGATAGGAGAGGAAGTTCTTTTGGTATGTTTATTTTATTCGTGTTTTTATTGAATTTTTTTTCTTCTGCCATTGTATTTTCAACTCCCATTTTTTAATATTCTCTATATATTTTACAACAATAAAAAATTTTTTATATCATGTTCAAAAAAGCTCCAGTGACTCTATTTGAAAATCATTTTAGAAAAAATATTTTATCGCTTCAATTATAACAAAAATTATGCAATAATGCTAAAATTATTTTCGTATTATAGTAAAATAAATTTTCACTTATAGTGAAATACTATTGCCATAGTTTACAGCTATATATGGTTAAAGTCAATATTTAAAAAATTTTGTTGTATAATATATTAAGAATTGATGGTTGTGTAATGAACTTTGGAAAAAGAATAATAGTTTATAATGGAACAGATGAAAACAATGATGGCATCGGAGATTCCCCTTACTCTTTT